>NZ_JAMYNW010000011.1:0-233306 GCF_040319365.1 Mesorhizobium sp. M0923
TCGACGGCCTCAGGATTTCCGAAACCGGCCTCGCCGCACTCGATCTGAAGAGCCATCATTCAATCCGCGTCCGTATCGGCGTCAAGGACGACGCCAAGCGCCCCGGCGGGATCAACATTTTCGGCAAGGGCTTTGGAAATTACGATCAGGACATCCTGCTCCGGATCAAAACTGGTTGATATCATGAAACCGGGTTCTGAAGATAACGCAGCAATTTCAATGAACTGGCTTTCTGCTGAGCCAAAACCTTCGTCTAATTGTCCTACTTGTGGCTATTTTGGCTTGACGAAGAGCTGCCAATTCCTCTTTGATATCGGGCAAGATGATTTAAATCATCGTTTGTGATATCGATGGGAGGAATGCATGAAGGCAGCCGTTACGGCACATCCGCATTATGTTGTCTCGGAAATCGATCCGAGGCTCTACGGATCCTTCATCGAGCATCTCGGGCGGGCAGTTTATACCGGCATCTACGAGCCAGGCCATCCGACGGCGGATGCCAATGGCATGCGTCAGGACGTCATCGATCTCGTCAGAGAACTTAATGTTCCGATCGTCCGCTATCCCGGCGGCAATTTCGTCTCCGCCTACAATTGGGAAGACGGCATCGGCCCCAAGGAAGAGCGCCCGGTGCGGCTCGACCTCGCCTGGCATACGTCGGAAAGCAACGAAGTCGGCCTGCACGAATTTGCCGATTGGTGCACCTCCGCCAACACCGAGATGATGCTTGCCGTCAATCTCGGCTCGCGCGGCCTTGACGAAGCCCGCAACCTTCTGGAGTACGCCAACCATCCCGGCGGCAGTAAATGGAGCGACAAGCGCATCGCCAATGGCCGCAAGGAGCCCTTCGACGTCAAGCTCTGGTGCCTCGGCAATGAAATGGACGGCCCCTGGCAGATCGGCCACAAGACCGCGGACGAGTATGGCCGCTTAGCGCATGAGACGGCCAAGGCAATGCGCGCCTTCTCCAAGTCGCTCGAGTTGGTGGTCTGCGGCTCTTCGAATGCCAAGATGCCGACCTACCCTGAATGGGAAGCGACGGTTCTCGACCATACCTACAACGAGGTCGACTACATCTCGCTGCACATGTATTTCGACAACGAAGCCAACGACGCTTCGAACTATCTCGCCATGAGCGAAAAGCTCGACGACTACATTGTCTCGGTCGCCGGCGTCATCGACTATATCAAGGCCAAGAAGCGCTCCAACAAGCAGGTCTACATCTCGTTCGACGAATGGAACGTCTGGTACCATTCCAAGGAGCAGGACAAGAAAATCCTCGGCGGCAGCGACGGCTGGCCATTCGCCCCGCCGTTGCTCGAAGACATCTATAATTTCGAGGATGTGCTGCAGGTCGGCCTGATCCTCAACACCTTCATCCGCCGTTCCGATGTCGTCAAGATCGCCTGCCTGGCACAACTGGTCAACGTCATCGCGCCGATCATGACCGTTCCGAATGGCCCGGCATGGCGGCAGACGATTTTTTATCCCTATCTGTTTGCTTCTAACTACGGCCGCGGCAATGCGCTGGATCTCAAGGTGGAAAGCCCGACCTATAAATCCACCGTTGCGGGCGACGTCGCCTACGTCGACATTGCCGGCGTGCACGACACGAAGACCGGCCACGTCACCTTCTTCGCCGTCAACCGCCATTCGAGCGAGGCAATCGAAACAGTGGTCGACCTCACCGGCTTCGGCGAAGCGGAAATCGTCGATCACCGGGTCGTGGCGCACGCCGATCTGAAAGCCGTCAATTCGGCCGAGAACCCAGGCAATGTCGGCCCAAGGAAGGGTGAGGGCGCCTCACTCGCCGGCGGCAAGCTGAGCCTGTCGCTGCCGGCCTATTCCTACCAGGTCATTCGCCTGAGGCTCTGAGTTCAGGCGGATCATCGAGACAAGCGCAAGCGCTGAGGAGGAGCGTCGACGTGACGGCCGATATCGAGATCAGAAACGTGAGCAAGCAGTTCGGTGCCATGACGGTGCTGGATCATCTGTCGCTCTCCATAAGGGCACGCGAATTCATCGTGTTCCTGGGGCCGTCCGGTTGCGGAAAATCGACGCTTCTTCGAATGATTGCCGGTCTCGAAGCTGTCGATAGCGGCGAGATTGCCATCAACAATGAGCGCATCGATCATCTGCCGCCGGGCAAGCGCGGCATTGCCATGGTGTTCCAGTCCTATGCGCTTTATCCGCATATGACGGTGCGCGCCAACATGGCCTTCGGGCTTGCGAATATCGGCGTTCCAGGCAAGGTCATCGAGGCGCGCATCAACGAAGCCGCCCGCATCCTCGAAATGCCGCATTTGCTCGATCGCAAGCCGGGCCAGCTCTCCGGCGGTCAGCGCCAGCGCGTCGCCATCGGCCGTGCGATCGTCAAGGAGCCGAAGGCGTTCCTGTTCGACGAGCCGCTCTCCAATCTCGATGCGGCGTTGCGCACCCGCACCCGCATCGAACTTGCCCAGCTTCATCAGCGCCTGCAGTCGACGATGATCTTCGTCACCCACGACCAGGTCGAGGCAATGACGCTCGCCGACCGCATCGTCGTCATGAACAATCGCAAGATCGATCAGATCGGCACTCCGATGGAGATCTACGAGCGTCCGGCGACCAAATTCGTCGCAGGGTTCGTCGGTGCGCCGGCGATGAACTTCGTTCATGCGACGCTCAACAAATCCGGCGAGAACGCCACGGCCAGGTTTGCGGACGGCATCTCGGTGCAGACCGAGATCGCCTCCAGCCAATTGACCGATGGCAAGTACACTTTCGGCATCCGTTCGGAAGACGTCCGTATCGTTGCCGCCGGACAGGGCAATGCCGATGGCGTGGTCGATGTGCTCGAGCGGCTCGGCGAACGCACCCTGATCTACGCGCGGCTGGGCGATGGCCAGCAGATAGTCGGTTCCGATGCCGGCAACAGTCGCGTCGCCGTCGGCGACAGGATCGGGCTCGCCTTCGACGGCCAGAAATCGCATCTGTTCAATGAGACCGGCCGCGCCTGGCATGCGAGGGAGGCCTGAGATGGTTGACCGGCTGGCGATGTCCCCGACCGCGACGCTTGCTGTCGGCGCCAGAACGCCGACCGCCGACATCTATGCGCCGCAATGGCGAAACTTCATTTTCGTTGCGCCATTCTTGTTCTTCTTCACGACGCTGCTGCTCTTCCCGCTGCTCTGGGGGATGTGGCTGAGTTTCCACAAGGCCGACACGTTCTCGTCCGGAAATTTTGTCGGTTTCGGCAATTACGTCAGGCTGTATCACGACAAGGTCTTCCTGCAATCGATCTGGAACACCTTCTACTTCGTGCTGCTGACGGTGCCGACGCTGGCGCTGATCGGTCTTTTCCTGGCGCTTTGCCTCAATCGCCGGACGCGCACTGCTGCGGTTTTGCGCACGCTGTTCTTTTCCTCGTCGGTGCTGTCGGTCACCATCGTCACGCTGATCTGGCGCATCGTCTTCATTCCGAATGTCGGCCTGTTGTCGACGATCTACGGATGGTTCGGCGCGACCGCGCCGGCTTTCATTTCCGATCCCAACCTGGCGATGGTCGGCATCGCCATTGCCACCATCTGGTGGTGCATCGGCCTGCCGATGATGCTCTTTCTCTCGGCGCTCCAGCAGATTCCGCAGGATATCTACGAGGCGGCGGCGCTGGACAATGCCAATCGCTGGCAGACGCTACGCTCGATCACGCTGCCGTCGATCAAGCGGACCTTCATCCTGGTGATCATTATCCAGATCGTGCTGCAATTCCAGCTGTTCGGCCAGGCTTGGCTGATGACGCGGGGCGGTCCGAACAACCTGACCAAGCCGATCGTGCTCTACATCTACGACACCGCATTCCGCCGCTGGGATCTCGGCCTGGGCGCCGCTGCATCGGAAATCCTGTTCATCCTCATCCTGATCGCGGCCATGGCCCAGTACCTGGTGACACGCAGCAGGGGAGACCAGGCATGAGCGCTGCAGCCGCTTCCATCAAGGGACGGGCATTTGGCGACCATTTGTTATTGGCCCTGGTCCTCCTGCTTTCGATCGTCATGATCGCGCCGGTTCTGTGGGTCATCGGCCTGTCACTCAAGGACAATGCGGAGCTGATGGCAGATCCGAATTCGGTGTTTCACGCGCCCTATACGCTGAAGAACTACATCAACACCGTCGGCACCTCGTCGGTGTTCATCTGGGTGCGCAACAGCATCATCGTCTCGGGCGGATTGACGCTCGGCACCTTGATCCTGTCGTCGCTCGCCGGCTACGGCTTTGCACGGCTGAATTTCCCCGGCCGAGACGTGCTGTTCGTGATCGTGCTGTTCGGCCTGGCGGTCCCGGAGCAGGCCGTGCTCGTCGCCCGTCACCAGATCTTCAGCATGCTGAAGTTCCACAACACCTATCAAGGGCTCATTCTGCCGGGCCTTTCGGCTCCGTTCGGCGTCTTCCTGATGACCCAGTATTTCAAAGCCATCCCGAAGGAGTTGGACGAAGCCGCCATGCTCGATAACGCCAGCCGGCTCAGGATTTTCTGGAAGGTGCTTCTGCCGCTCACGCTGCCTGCGCAGGCAACGCTCGGCATCTTTACCTTTCTCGGCGCGTGGAACGATTATTTCTGGCCGCTGATTTCGGCAACGAGGAAGGACATGTTCACGCTGACGGTCGGCATGGCCTCGACGCAGACCAACTTCGCCCAGTCCGAAGGCATCGGCTTCCTGATGGCGCAGGCGGTGTTTGCCGGTGCACCGATCCTGATCGTCTACCTGTTTTTCCAGAAATACATCGTCACGGCGGTCTCCGGCGCTGCGGTGAGATAACGAAGATTGCCTGACGGCCGGGGGGAATGCGCAGCGATTGAAGCACGAAGGCCAATCCAGGGTGGAGCGGCGGAAACTCAGTAGGAGGAACTGATATGAAACTGAAGAAAATGCTGTTTGCCGCAGTCTCTGCGGGCGCAATGATGCTCGCAAATCCAAGCTTCGCGGCCACGGAACTGAGCGTGCAGCGCTTTTTCGGCGCCTGCGATGCCGATTTCGGCACCAACACCGATCCCACCAAAGCCGTTGGCGAATGCGGAATCATCACCTCGCTGATCAACAAGTTCAACGCCGACAATCCCGATGTCCACGTCAACGTCACCACCGTGGAATGGCCCGGCTACGATCAGCTGACCGCGCAGTTCGCTTCAGGCGACGCTCCGGACATCGTCACGATCCATGAATCCGTACTGTCGGATTATCAGTCGAAGGGCCTGTTGATGCCGCTCGACGATCTCTTGAAGTCAGTCGGCGTGACACCCGACGCCTTCACCGACGCGGCGCGCAATGGCGCCACCAAAGACAGCAAGATCTATGGCCTGCCGATCGACAGCTGGACGATGCTCTATCATGTCAACATGGATCTTTTCAAACAAGCCGGCCTCGTCAGTGCCGACGGCACGCCGATTTTTCCAAAGTCGCCCGAGGAACTGCTCGCCCAGTCCGAACAGTTCAAGCAGAAGACGGGCAAGCCTTATTTCGTCCAGAACCTGACCAATGAGACTGCGCTCTACACACGCAATCTCTACACTTATCTTTTCCAGCAGGATTCCGATTTCTTTGCCGATCCGAAGCATGTGAAGTTGAATACGCCGGAAGCCAAGAAGGTCGTCGAGATGTACAAGGCGATCTTCGAGAAGGGCTACACCACCAAGGACCTCGATTATGGCGGCTCGATCAATGCCTTCCTTGCCGGCGAGGGTGGCGTCCACCTCAACGGCACCTGGGTGGTCGGCGATTACAACGCCCAGTCCGAAACCAAGGGTACGGCGCTCAACAAGGGCGGCTATGCGGTTTATCCGTATCCGCAGCTGTTTGGCGGCACCCACGCGCAATATGCCGACGGCCACACCTGGGCCGTGTCGCAGAAAGACCGCACGCCCGAACAGATCGCGGCCATCGGCAAATTCCTGAAGTTCTTCGCCGACAACGACTTTGAGTGGTCGCGCACCGGTCACCTGCCCGCCTACAAGGCCGTCATCACCTCGGACGCCTTCAAGGTCCTGCCGCATCGCAACACGATCTCTGCGGTCGCCGACCTCGGCAAGCCGCTGCCGTCGGCCGTACAGCGCCAGTTTGCGATCCAGGACATTATCGGCGAAGAGATGAGTGCAGCAATCAGTGGCCAGAAGGACGTCGACACCGCCCTTGCCGACATGGAAAGCCGCGTCAACGAATTGCTCGCCAACATTTGACCACGGGTTTCGAAAGGCCCTCCCAAGGCGCCCCCGCGGCTGGAAACGGCCGCGGGGTTTTGGTGAGGCGGTGGTTGCAGTGGTTATTGCGTGACTTGCCCGTGGCGACCGGGTCGAACACGCCAATCACGGCGCCGCAACCTCGGCAGCAGCCGACGCGAGCCCTGACTGGAGGATTCCGCTAGAACGCCGCGGCCATGGGCATTGCGATCTTGTTGGGGATCTGGATGTCGATCTCCAATCTCGACGTCGTTTCGCCGTGATCCATGCTCACCTGCAGGAAATCCTGGTCGACCTGAACATGCCGGGCGATCACCGCCATGATCTCCTCGCGCAACACGGAGACGAGATCGGGCTGGTTGCGGCTTCGACGCTCGTAAGCCAACAGCAGTTGCAAGCGCTCGCGCGCCACGGGCGCGCTGCCGCGGCGCTTGAAGATATCGAGCAGGTTCATGCTGCCCTCCTTCCCAACAGCCGGTCGAGGAGGCCCCTCCGCTCGAAAGGCAGAACGACCGGCAGGTCCTCGCCCTCGAGTCTTCTTGCCGCGTCGATATAGGCGCGTGCGGCGGGGTTGGTGTTTTCGCTGAGCGTAACCGGCGCGCCCACATTGGATGCGCGCAGCACGTCCTGGCTCTCGGGAATTATTCCCAGCAGAGGCGTGGACAGGATCTCGAGAACGTCATCAATGCTGAGCATCTCGCCGCGGGCAGCGCGGGCAGCGTCATAGCGCGTGACGAGGACGTGTTTGGCAATCGATTCACCTTGCTCGGCTTTCATCGTCCTGGAGTCGAGCAGGCCGATAATGCGATCGGAATCGCGGACCGAGCTCACTTCCGGGTTGGTCACGATTACCGCCTCGTCGGCAAAGCGCATGGCAAGTTGCGCGCCGCGCTCTATGCCGGCGGGGCTGTCGCAGAAGACGTAGTCGAAAACCGATCGCAGCTTGTCGATGACATCGGCGACGCCTTCCTCGGTGAGGGCATCCTTGTCGCGCGTTTGCGAGGCCGGCAGCAGGAACAGCGTGTCGAGCCGCTTGTCACGGATCAGCGCCTGCGAAAGCTTGGCAGTTCCCTGAATGACGTTGACGATATCGAAAACCACGCGCCGCTCGGCGCCCATGATCAGATCGAGATTGCGCAGGCCGACATCGAAGTCGACGAGGGCCACCCGCTTGCCGGTTTTCGCGACCGCCGCGCCGAGAGCGGCCGTCGAGGTCGTCTTGCCGACACCCCCTTTGCCGGATGTGACAACCACTACCTTGCCCATATTTGTGCCTCCAATGTTGTTAGTTGAGCGGTGCGACGCAAAGTGCGCCGTCCTCGAGAAAGGCCTGTACCGGCCTTCCTCGCGAGGAGGCGTCCATCTCCTCGGCGGTGCGGTACCAGCCGTCTACCGCCAGAAGTTCGGCTTCATTTTTCCGGCAAAAGATACGAGCCGCAGAATTTCCCGTGGCGCCGGCGAACGCACGCCCACGCAGCGTGCCGTAGACGTGGATCGACCCCCCGGCGATGATTTCGGAACCGGAACTGACGGAGCCGACAATGACCACATCGCCATCGGGGTGAAAGATCGACTGGCCGGAGCGGATCGGTGCCTTGATCATCAATGAGTTCGGCGCCTCCGGCTCTTCCGTCTTGGCCTCAGCGGCGGCTTTTGGGTCCGGCTGCACGTAAAGCGCGTCAGCGGTGGCCTCCTTGGCGCCAACGAGGAGCGGCGGCAGATCAGCATCGAGACCAACATTGCCGTCCGCCTCGATCGCGTAGATGCGAATCCCGCGCTCCGCGAGCTGTGAGACCAGATCTTCGATCTCGCCCGCCTCGGGCTTGAGCATATTCAGGTCGAGCACGACCGGGCGACCGGCAAAGAAGCCGGGAGAGTTTTCGGTCCAGTGATCCAGGCTTTGCAGCCATTCCCCCAACGGGGCCTCAGGGGTGAGGGTGAAGGCTACAAACGAGCGCGCTCGAAAGCGTATGGACTTGTTTTGGATGGGAGCGACGCAGGTCACAGAGGCGACTCCTTACTGATTGGTTAAGGCTAGCCCGGCATGGTTAACGAACAGTTAATGGCGGCCTTCCGAGGCTTCCATTCTTGCTGTTTCGGAGCGCACCGACGGTCGATCTGATTGGACCCTGGAGACCCTCGCCGTTGCCGAAGACCGGCCGATGGGCGGAAATGAGGCGTTGCGACGGTGCGGAGGTGCCATTCGACCTCCGCACCGCAATCGCCATGGCACTTTTGTCAGTTACCCATCATCTGCTTGGCGTTTTCCGGCGTGATCGCCGTCGTTGCAACTGTGACCGTCGGCTCGACGGATGTGGCGCAATCGAGAAGAACCGACTTTGCCATATCGATCGCCTCCTTGGCGCCCGTCGGATAAGTGAAGGTTGCAGCCCATTCGCCTTCGGCAACGGCCCGGATGCCGCCGGCAGGACCTGGCAATCCGTCGGTGCCGATGATCTTGATCTGCCCTTCCTTGCCGGCGCCCTTGGCGGCAAGGCGCGCTCCGGCGGCCATCATGTCGTTGCTGGCGTAGACCATCTTGATATCGGGATTGGCCTGCAGCATGGCTGCGAACGCCGTCTGTGCCTTGTCCGGCAGCCAGTCCGCCGCCTGCTCAGCGACGACCTTGATCTTGTCGTTCTCCTTGACGCCGTCCTTGAAGCCGTTGAGCCGTTCCACGGCAGGGGTCGAACTGGGCAGCCCTTCCAGAACGGCAACTTCACCGCCGTCAGGAAGCAGTTTCGTGGCGGTGTATTTGCCGGCTTCGAAGGCGATCTTGTAATTGTCGCCGCCAATAAAAGCCGTGTAGTCCTTGCCCGGATCGCCAACCGTCTTGCGGTCGAGCTCGATGACGGGGATGCCGGCCTCCATGGCCCGCTTCACCGCCGGCGTCAGCGGCGATGCTTCGAAGGGCGATATCAGCAGCAGGTCGACCTTCTGGGTGATGAAATTGTCGACCTGTGAGGTCTGGGTGTTCACGCTGCCGGCGCCATCGGCGATCTGCAAGGTGAACTGGGACACTGCCTTGGCGGCGGCGGTGAGTTCGTCATTGACGTGCTGGCGATACGGCTCGGCATTGTTGGCCTGAGAAAAGCCGATTACGAATTCGCCGGTCTTGGAGCAAGCCTTGACCAATGGTTCCGCAGCTTGAGCCCCTCCGGCGGCTGCGAGAAAGGTCCCGGCAAGCAGACACGTTTGCCAGGCCCTTTGTCTGCTATTGCGTGTGCTCCTGATAACCATGGTTGTTTCCTTCCTGTCGATGCCCTTGGCTCGACTGTTGGTTTGCTGAGCTTCACTCTCCCGACGCCGGGTAAGCTGGCGTTCAGGGGTCTTCCAATGTCGCCCACTTAACGGACCAGACCTTCGCGGCGACGGACGAGGGACTGAAGAACCGCCGCCAGGATGATGATCGCGGCTGTCGCGAGCAATTGCAGGGCGGGTGTGATGTTGTTGAGTTGCAGGACGTTGGCGAGCGCGCCGAGCATGATCGTGCCGGCGACCGTGCCGACCATCGATCCGGCTCCACCGAACAGGCTGGTACCGCCGATGACGACCGCGGCGATGGCGGTAAGTTCGTACCCGGCGCCGTCATTGGCACTGCCGAAGTTGAACTGCCCTGCATGGACGATGCCGGCGAGAGCGGCCGCGAAGCCGGTGATCGCATAGACGGTGATCTTGACGGCGGACACCGGAACGCCCGAGAGGCGCGCCGCCCGCTCATTGCCGCCGACGGCAAAGACATAGCGGCCAAAGCGGGTCGTGTTGAGAACCACTGTGGCGATCGCCGCAAAAGCGATGAAGACGATGGTTGCCACCGGCACCACATTGTTGAACAAGCGCTCGCCCAGAATGGCAAATACCGGAGGGGCAAGCCCGGGTCCGTCGCCATAGGAGATGTTGATGTACTCGTTGCCCGAGACGACCAGGGCCAGACCGCGCGCGGCCTGAAGGCCCGCGAGGGTGACGATGAAGGGCTCAAGGCGGAAGCGCGTCGAGATCGAGCCCTGAACGGCACCGAAGACCACGCCGGCAAGAAGCACGGCAAGAATCGTCGGCACGAGGCCAACACCGCCATTGATCATCATCGTAGCCGTGACGACACTGGCCAGGCCAAGCAAAGCGCCAACCGAGAGGTCGATCCCCGCAGTGATGATGACGAAAGTCATGCCGATCGCGATGATGCCGGTCTCGGACACGGCGCGTACGATGTTGGCGATGTTGTCCGGGGCGATGAACAGTATCTGTCCGTGCCGGCGCGGCGAGAAGATGATGCCGCCGATCACGACGACCACCAAGCCGATCAGGCTCTGGAAGCGGACGATGAGTGCAAGCGGATCGCGCCGCTTCTGAGCTGTCTTGCCGCTCGGCAGTTCGGTATCCGCCGTGCTGGTGTCGGACATCAGGAGGCCTTTCCGGTTGCGGCGGCAAGCACCGTGTGTTCATCGACGCCGCGCTCGAATTCCGCCACGTTGCGGCCCTCCCGAAGAACCACGATGCGATCGCATAGGCCAATCAGCTCAGGCATTTCGCTCGAGGCGACGAGTATGCCGAGGCCTTGCGATGCCAGATCGCGAAGCCTGGCATAGATTTCCGCCTTGGCGCCGACGTCGACGCCACGCGTCGGTTCATCCAGCAACAGCAGCCGCGGATTGCCGAGGATCTCCTTGGCGAGCACCACCTTCTGCTGGTTGCCGCCCGACAGCGCGCCGACCGGGATGGCCGCATTGCGCGGTCGTATGTCGAATTGGCCGAACGAGCGCGCCACAGCGGCTGCTTCGCGTGCAATCGACATGAAGCCGCGCGGTGAGATTCGTCGCAGCACCGACATGACCAGGTTGCGGCCGACCGTCGTACGCAGCATCAGTCCGCTTCCTCGCCTGTCGTCGGTGACGAAGGCGACGCCGGCCCTGCGCGCAGCTCTGATGGACTCGAGGCGCACCGGGCGATCGTCGACCTCGACGGTGCCGGCCCAACGGCCTGCCAGGCCGGTGCCATAGAGCGCGCTGAGCAACTCGGTACGGCCGGCACCCATGACGCCCGCCAGCCCGACAATTTCGCCCTCATGCACGTCGAGCGAAACGTTTTGGGGAACCTGCCAGCCGGCGCTGGCTCGAGCGGGATGGAAACGGGCGTCCTTGAGATGAAGGAGCCGGCGACCTGCGGTGCGTGTGCGTTTCGGGTAAAGGTCCTCCAGAGGCCGGCCGACGAGAAGGCTGACCAGTTCGGCCTGTGGTGCGTCCGGGGCTGTCGTCCCGGCCACGCGGCCATCGCGCATCACCGTTACCCGGTCCGCAACTTGGGGAACCTCCTCAAGCCGATGCGAGATGTAGATGATGCCCACGCCGGTGGCACTGAGCTTGCGCATGATGGTGAAGAGCCTGTCCACCTCGCTGACCGTCAGGGCCGCCGTCGGCTCGTCCATGATCAGGACACGCGATGCATAGGACAGTGCCTTGACGATCGCCACGACCTGACGATGCCCGATCGACAGTTCGCCGACGGGCCGTTCGACATCGATGTCCAACTCGATGGCGGTCAGCCGGGTGCGGGCTTCTTCGCGCATCCTTGCGACATCGAGAAAACCGCCGGGCTTCACCAACTCGCGACCGAGGAAAAGATTGGCCGCGACATCGAGGCCAGGCACGAGATCGAGTTCCTGGAAGATCGTGGCGATGCCGGCGGCCTGCGCTTCGCGCGGATTGGCAAAATGCACCGGTGCGCCATCGATCGTGATCGTTCCTTCGTCAGGGGCGTGCACACCGGACAGGATGTTCATCAATGTCGACTTGCCAGCGCCGTTCTCGCCCAGCAGGGCATGGATCTCGCCCACGCGCAGTTCGAAATCGACGCCGCGCAAAGCGTGAACGCCACCGAAACGTTTAACGACGCCATTCATGGTCAGAAGCGGCGAAGTCATGCCGGTCTTCCGCAGGATGCGCGCAGGCGCAGCGTTGGCTCAAGGCGAACCGTGCGTCGTTGGCCATCTGGAAGTCCAATCCGCTCAATCAGCAACGCGGCTGCCTGCCGGCCCAAATCCTCGCAGGGCTGTTCGACCAGCGTCAGTCGCGGCTCGAAGTAATCGGCCCATTCGAAATCGTCGAAGCCGACCACCGATATGTCCCTGGGGACAGCGAGCCCTCGCTCACGGACCGCGCGCATCACGCCTATCGTCGACAGATTGTTGCCGGTCACCAGGGCAGTCGGAGGCACCAGCAGCGACAACAGCGCATGGGCGGCGGTGCTCGCACTGGCGGTGGTCGCGTTTCCCGTCACGACGTAGTCCGGCACAAACTCCAGGCCGTTGGCCTCCAGTGCCGCGCGAAATCCGTTCATGCGCTCCAGCGTGGTGGCAAATCCCCGCTGTCCGGCAACAAAACCGATGCGGCGATGTCCGAAGGACACGACGTGGTCGATCAGCGCGCGGATGGCCTCGAAATTCTCGACACCGACCTGATCAAAGCGATCGTCAGGTAGTCGGTCGATCAAGACGCAGGGCAGGGACCGTTCCGAGAGATATCGCAATGCAGCTTGCGGCGCGGCAGAGGGCGCCAGGATGATCCCGTCGACGCGTCGCTGGTGCAGTGCCTGGACGACAGCCAGTTCCTTGTCGGGATCGTCCTGCGTATCCGACAGGAACACCATGAGGCCAAGGCGCGCGCACTCGGTCTCGACGGCGCAGATGATGTCGCTGAAATAGGGGTTTGAGATCGCCGAAATCGCCAGGCCGACACTGCTCGTCGAGGCCAGCTTTAGCGAGCGTGCGACACTGTTGGGCATATAGCCGAGAGCAGCGATCGCCTCGCTCACCGATCTGGCAGTGGCCGGGGAGACATAGCGGGTTTGATTGACGACGTGTGAAACGGTCGACACCGACACGCCTGCCCTGCGAGCGACCTCGACGATCGTCGTCATCGCGGAGCTGTCGCGCTCGACGTGGTGACGGGCAAGCGCACGCACGCTCCTCCTCGAATCTTGCGTTTCCCAGTCTCACAATCTGTGAATCCGCCTGGGCGGCCGTTGTGACTTTCCGAAAGCTAGCGCCATCGAAACGTTTGCGCAACCGGTTTTCTGGCTTGATGTGACTTGCTTGCGCCGAAATCAGCCAGGACTTCCGTGCCGGCCATCAGCTGCGGCTGGATGCCACCGCGATCTGTTGGCCGGGCGCGACAACTAGAGCAAGGCTTCGTACCGATCGCCAATCTTGTCGACTGCGAAATCCGCCGCCCGGCTTTTCAGGACGGCAGCAGGGGTGGGGTGGTCCAGCATCTCGGCCATCGCCTTCGCCAGGGCTGCGGCGTCACCGACCGGCACCAAGGTGCCGAAACGGCCGTCACCGAGTATCTCGCGCGGGCCATGCGGAGCATCGGTGGAGATTACCGGGACACCGGCAGCCATGGCCTCGACCAACACGTTGCCAAAGCCTTCGCTGGTGGATGTAAGGACGAACAGATCGGCTGCGGCATAACAGGCTGCCGGATCGTTGACGTAGCCGGCAAAGAGCACTTCCCCGCCTATGCCGGTCTCTTCGGCATAGGCGTGCAATTCGGCAGCCAGCGGACCTTCGCCGAAGATGACAAGCCGGGCAGGGCGGCCGGCGCGCAGGGCAGCGAAGGCCCGCAGCAAAGTCCGGTGGTCCTTGACCGGCACCAGGCGCCCGGCGGTGGCGATGACCGGGCCATATCCCATCGCTGCCAATTTTGCCTGCCAGGCATAGGAAGTCCCCTGCGGTGCTTCAGCCGGCGGCAGCGGGTTGCTGATGACCACGACCTTGGATTCGGGGAAGCCGCGGGCGATGATGTCACGGCCGACACCCGCCGAAACGGCGATGGCTTTGGTCGCGCGCGCTGCAACCAGCGCGGAAAGCCAGATCGCCAGCCTCGCGCCGAGGCCGCTCGCAGGCAGCGAGGCGGCGGCGTGGAAGCTTGGAAAGAATTTTGCGCGGCTTCTGGCCAACATGAGTGACAGCGCCATGACCAGATTGGCGAATTCCGGGGCACTATAGACCGCATCAGGATCAAGGCGGCGGAACAAATTTGCGCTTCGCACGATGCCTTTTAGCGTCGCCGACTTGGCGTAACCCTCGCCGCGCAAGAGAAGGCCGAAGTCGACCAGATGCACGGCGGCGGAGCGCAGCGCCGCGTTAGGCCCTTGCGCGTTCCAGGTAAAAAGCGTGACCTCGTGGCCACGCGACGCCATTTCATTTGCCATCAGGACGAAGACACGCTCGGCGCCGCCGCCTCGCAGGCTGGCGATGTGGAAAACGATGCGCTTCGCCATGCCTTGCTTCAGGCTCGGCTGGCAGCAAGGTCTGATCTGTTCGGCGGCCGGCGCATGTCGCGGATAATGCCCATGCCAATGGCCAGCAGCATGCCCAGGGCAAAGCCTGCGAACGCTCCTGCGCCTGCCACCAGGGCAGTGCGCGGGGGCCATGAGCGCCCTGGCGGGGGCACCGCGGTCGAAATCACCTGTACGTTTGTGGTGTCGATCTGCTCGCGCTCACTGATTTGGCGCGCACGTGACAGAAAGCTCTCATAGACCGCTCTCTTCGAGGCCGCATCGCGTTCAAGCTCACGCAGGGCGACTTCGGACTCGCTGTCGGTGAAAACGTTGCTCTTCAGATCGTTCATCCTGGCGTTGAGAGAGGCCAACGAGGCCCTGGCCTTGTCCAGGCTGGACTTTGCCGTTCCGACGGTGCGGGAGAACTCGGCTCGGAGTTGCGAGTTGACGGTCTCGAGCTCCGTCCTCAGCCTGACAATCGTCGGGTGGCGCGGACCGAAGGTCATCGACTGTGAGTCGATCTGCTGTCGCAGGCTGTTTGACCTGTCGCGCAGCGCCGCGAGCGCTTCCGAAACCGTGGGGTCGGGATTGGCCCCATTTATACCGGAGGCAACCAGGGCGTCGTAGCTTGCCTGCGCGGCGATCACGCGCGATTGCGCATCGACGATTTCGCCGTTGAGCTGCGTCATCGTCTGCGAACTGACGAGCTGGCCATTGCTGGAGGACAGGTTGTGGCTGCGCCTGTAGCTCTCGACCTTCTCTTCGGCTGCCTGGACGTCGCTCTTGAGTTGGCCAAGCCGGCTGTCGAGGGCAGCCGCGGCACGGCCGGCACCGGCAGCTTCGGCCTTGGCCAGTTCTTCCTGGAAGTTTTTGACTATGGCCTGCGAGATCAGGATCGCTTTGGCAGTGGTTTCCGCGGATACCGAGAGGGTTGTGACAAACGAGGTTGGGTCCGCAGCGGCGTTTACCCGGTCCGCCAGGTTCTTCAAGGCGATAAGCTTCGGGTCGGGCTTCGCCACCGCGCCAGACGTAGACGTGCTCCGGTCTGGATCGAAAAACTCTGGATCGTGAGTCAGATTCAGTTCGTCCACCACACGGGAAAGCACGTTGCCCGAGGTCAAGATGCGCTGCTTGCTGCGTGTGTTGAGCAGCTGGCTATCGACCTGGCCCGGTTGTGAGTAGAGGTCGTTTTCCACAACCTGCAAATTGGAGGGGTTGATGAGTACCTCTGTCGTGACGGTGTAACGCTGCTTGCTCAGCAATGCATAGGCGCCGCCGACAATGCCGCCGATTACCGCCAGCATGAACGCCAGGGCGAGACCGGCCCGCAGCCAGACGAACAGGCGTCGAAAATCGAGCTCGAGGAAATCGCCGATCTTGTCCAGGGTCACCGTCGCGACAGGCTCGGATGGTTGCGGCGTCACCGGTGCGGAGCTGCGCGCCGCGACTGGGTCATGCTGTTGCAGCATCGCCCTGCGCCGCGCATTGGCGATACGCTCGAACGCACTGTTATTGGAAGCCGTCGCGGAGATCGGGGGTGTGCCGGAACCGGCAGACATGGTGACAACCCTTGTTAAATCGTTACGCTTGGCCTGCTCTACAGAAACATCGTTAATATCTTATTTTCCAAGCTGGCCCATTTTGCCGTTCATCCCCCCTTCCGTCCGGCGGACGTTGAAGGGATTCGTTGCCCAGAATTTGGCGCGCATTCTTGCCGTCGCCCGATTTGCGTCCGCAACCGGTGAGTGATTTTCATGAAATCGGTAACGCGCACTTAACGGCGCGGTTGTATTGAAAAGATGGCAATGCCTTTTGAATGACATCTGAAGCACTGACCGCGACCTGCAGGATGGCGTCAGTCGCCTGCAATTGCAGGAGAGGAACGTGACGAAATTCTATTCGGTCCAGTATCTTCGCGCCTGCGCCGCTTTGTTGGTTCTGTTCGCGCACGCTTTTTCCTACCAAATCGGCATAGATAATCCGATTATCGTGACTGCGGGCCGCCTTGGTGTCATTCTGTTCTTCGTCATTAGCGGATTCATAATGGTCTATATTACGGGGAGCGGTCCCTTCTCTGCTCCAACCTTCCTGAAACGCCGAGCGATCCGGATCATCCCCCTCTACTGGCTTTTCACAAGCGTCGCCGCACTTCTGGCAGCTCTTGCACCAAGTCTCTTCCAGAAGACCGTCTTTACGTGGCCCCATTATCTCCAGTCGCTGTTCTTCGTTGTCCACCAAGCGCCCGAACGAGATGGCGTCAGCCCAATTTTGTCACTCGGCTGGACGCTCAATTATGAGGCCTATTTCTATATCGCATTCGCGGTGCTCGCATTCCTATCGGTGACCGCGCGCGCATTTGTGTTGACGGTCTTTTTCATTGCGATGTGGCTGGCCGGGCTGTTGATAGCTCCCACCAACCCTGTTCTCCAGTTCTATCTGAACGCTTCGCCGGTGGCCTTCGTCGTCGGCATGTGGATAGGCCGGCGCTATCTGGACGGCGGCTTTGCTTCCGACACACGCCATGTCTGGCTACTCGGCCCTATGGCCGCTGCAGGCGTGTTGCTTGCATTCGTCGATGACGGCACGCCGCTGATGAGCCAGATCAGCTTCGCGGGGCAGGTAATGTGGGCCGCCAGCCTGCTTCACCTTGGCCTCATTCTGGAACCGAAACTGAAGCACTGGAGCCTGCTCGAAGAGCTCGGCAACGCCTCCTACGCGCTTTACCTGTCGCATATCTTCGTGATCGGCGCCGTAGCCTACCTGGCCAGGCGCACCATCGGCTACGACCATCCGGCAACAGTGTTGCTGGTCTCGGTGGTCAGCATCGTGACTGCCTGCATAGCCAGCCTGGTGATCCACCAGATGATCGAGAAGCCGATTCTTCTCATTCTGAACGGCAGAAGGAAGGTTAGAGCCACATCGCTTCCTTACGCTGCCACGGAGAACAAATAAGGAGACCGTGCAAACGTCCGGGCATCGAACTTAACGGTTGTGGCAAACGCATGGCCCGGCATATTTTGACAACACACACGCCGCATCCGTTCGGCAGTCTCTTGAATGGATCTCGTGGCCGGAATGCCGTTTGAATACCTTCACTTGGAGGGGCCATGAGCTATCCTGCTGCCGCATCGGAACGATTGTTGTCCAGCCAGGCGCGCCGTCAAAACGCGTTGTCGCTGCTGTTTTTCCTATGCGCCGCATTCGCGTTCCTGCTGCGCTTTACGGTGTCGCCGCAGGTGATGAACATGGTCGTCGACTATACGGCCCAGGGAGGCTCGTTCTACGAGAAGCTGCATTTCGGCACTTACGCGATCTTCCTGCTGCTTGCTGTCGTTCTTTTCAGCCGACCGTTTCTGCTGCAGGGCGACGAAATTGGAATATTCAAGGCGTTGATGCGCTATTCGGTGCTGATGTTCGCGCTGGTGCCTTATCTGTTCATTACCGGCCGTGCGGGCTCCTCCGGGTTCATCATCGATACCTATCTGGTGGCCGGCGCCACAGGCCTGTTGATGCTGGCATTAAACGCGGAGTCGCGGCGGGCGCTGGGCGACGTAGTGCTTGGAATGGCCATCCTGAGCGCCGTGATCGGCACTATCGAAGCGGTGACTCAACATCGATTCCTGCCTTACGGCATCAACGAACTGCAGTTCAGGCCGATCGGCCTAGCGGCCCATCCGCTGTCACTAGGCGCGCTCTGCGCCACAGTCATCGGATTCGTACCGCTGACGCGCTGGCGCATATGGGTGCGGGTGGTGGCGATTTTCGTATTGGTCGTCGGTTGTGCTGCATCGGGCGCTCGCGCCGCGCTTCTGCTCGCTGCCGGAGAAATCCTCATTCTGCTGCTGTTCGTGCCTTGGCCGGGCATGTCGCTCAAGTATGAGCGGCAGGCCAAATTTGTCGTGCTGATGTTCACTATGACAGGCGGCGCGGTGCTTGTTGCGATGCTGTTTGCTGGCGGTCTGCTGAACCGGTTCAGCAACACCATTTTCGACCAAAATTTTATGGCGCGGGTGACGATCTACCAGGTGTTCGGACTTGTCAGCTGGAAAGACATCCTGTTTGGCATGAACGGCGACGAACTCCTGGCGATCGTCAACGAGAAGCTGCATCTGCCGTTCATCGAGAGCGCGCCGGTGGTCATCGTCATGCTCTTCGGCCTGCCCATAGCCGTGCTCTTTACGGTGCTGATATTCTGGTTCGTTTTTCGGCTGCTGCGCGGGGCGCCGCTGCCCGCATGGATAGGCATCATCACCTTCCTGCTTGCTGCGCTGTCGAACAACGCGCTCTCATCAAAATCGCCTGAAATCGCGATTATTGTGGTGTTGCTGCTTGCCTATAGGAAGCAGCCCGATAGAGGCCAGCTCGAGAGCATGCCTTCGGCCGCTGCATCCCACCCAAACCCGGCCGGGTCTCGTTAAGCACGGACCTCGGATCCGGTCAGCCGGCGCTATCCACGACCTCGACATCGCCGGCGCGATTGAGCGTGTGGATACCCGCCCGCGCCCATGCCGGCCCCGGATCGATTGGGCGGGGCAGTTCAAAACGGACGTCGAAATCATTAAGCCGATCCAGCCGCATCAACCCCAGGCCACCGCCATAGGCTCTCGAGCCGTTTTGCACCGGCAGCAGCAAGGCGTCGCCCTGACGGATGAAAGCGCCGCCCGGCCGAGTGGCCGAGTGATCGACGGCGACGGGATTGAGCGCATGCGCTACCCAAGGCCCACGCAGCGCCGTGGCGGAATAGACGGTCATCGTGTCCGACGCGCTGCCGTGACCGAACCGCTCCGTCCCCAGCAACCAGAAGCGGCCGTCGGATTCTAGCAGCGTGGCGTCGTTGAAATCCCTGTCCGCGATCAGCACCGTATCGCGTACCCAGCGATCCGGAAACTGCACGGCACGGTAGAGCACCAGTTCGCGTGCCGTAGCGCTTTCAGGAATCATGAAAATTTCGCCGGAGTGGGCGAACACCTGCGGATATGACAGGTGATGCGCTTCCTCCAGCACCAACCTCGGCACGCCGAAAACGCCGTCGTCGCCAAGTTCAGCGACGGAAATCACGCCGCGGCCGGTGGCGTAGGGGAACTCCTCGACAAAAAGATAGTGGCGGCCGTCGCGTTTGAGAACGAACGGATCGGCGTAGAATCGCTGCCCGTCATCGGCAAGCACGGTGAACGGCTTGCCACCCAGCTGTCCGGTTTCGGCGACGCCTGGACCGTCGATCAGCCGGTAAGCAACCTGCCAATAGAAGGGGCGCCGGCCACGTCGCAGTTTTTGCACGGCACGGTCGACCAATCCCCTGCCGAAAAAGGGCAGATAGTGCCGGATAAATCCGCCTTTCTGCAGGGGTGGCGCCGGGCTCTCGGCAATCGGCGCAAGTTTGCCCGTGGAAAAGCGGGCGACACATTGGGCAATCAGGGAGATGGCGCCGGCGAGTAGCTCGTTGCTGCTGCGGGACAGCCAGAGCCGATCGCTGATCATCGGCCGCGCCCTGGCGATGGCAACGCCGTCGAGGCGGGCGGTGAGTTCGGGTAGCCGCCCGCTCGCCAGTATCTCGGTCATGCCTGCGGCAAAGCTGCTGCGGCCACAAAATTCGAGCGTCAGGACAGGCGTGCCCCGTCGTGCGGCGGTAGCGGTGAGATCGACTATAAGGTCGGCGGGGCCGGTATCGCCGGACGGCAACGGCTCGGAACGGCTTGCCAGTGAGGGGCCGAAGCGCCGGCCCTCGAGCGCCAGCACATTATCCATCCCGCGCGCGTTGGCTTCAGGCGTCGGCGCGCGGCAACTCGAGACAACGTGTCCAGCCGCGCTCAACCGCACCAGAAGCTCATTTTCCCAGCGCCGGGATGCGTCGGCGTGGCCGATGATTAAAATATTAGTCAATCCAATATATTCTTTTTCAAGACTACTACCATAGACTATTTGTCAGCCCGACCTTTCACAAGAGTTAACCCGGGAGAACGCGGCCTTGGTTGTTAATCATATATTAAGAATTGAGATCACGAAGGCGTTTTCCGGCGCTATTATGGCTGTTGCGGACAATAGTCGGCATGTTTCGAGTGCTGCAGGCGGCCAGGATCAGCAATGAACGTCCTTTCACGTCCAAAACTGCCGTCCAGGCGGAAACTGCTGATCGTGTTCGGCACGAGGCCGGAGGCGCTCAAATGCTTTCCGGTGGCGCGCGCCGCCCTTGCTCATCCAGGCTTCATCACCGAAATATGCATCACCGCCCAGCATCGCGAGATGGTCGACCAGGTTGTCGAACTGACCGGCCTGCCGGTGCATCACGATCTCAACATCATGCAACCCGGCCAGTCGCTGTTCGACGTGACCTCGCGCGTGCTCTTGGGCATGGCCGAGGTGCTGGACAAGGCGAAGCCCGATATCGTCATGGTACAGGGCGACACCACCACGGCGATGGCCGCGGCTCTGGCTGCCTTCTACAAGCGCATCCCGGTCGCTCATGTCGAAGCAGGATTGCGCAGCCACAACATCAACTCGCCGTTTCCTGAAGAACTGAATCGCAAGATTGCCGGCGACATCGCCACCTGGCATTTTGCGCCGACCGTTCAGGCGCGCGACAACCTCATCGCCGAAGGAAAAGCCGAAAGCACTATCTTCGTGACCGGTAACACCGTGATCGACACGCTGTTGCATTTTTCAAGCGCGATCGATGCCGACAGGTTGATGAACGCGAAGCTCGCCGCCCGTTTCCCCTTCCTCGACCCTACGAAGAAAATGATCCTCGTCACCGGCCATCGCCGCGAGAATTTCGACGGCGGCATCCAGCGCATCTGTACGGCGTTGAAAGGATTGGCGGCGCGCGGAGACGTGCAGATCGTCTACCCTGTCCATCCAAACCCCAATGTGCGCTCGGTGGTCAACGCAGAGCTGGAAGGCGTGCCGAACATCCATCTGGTCGAGCCGCAGGACTATCTGCCGTTCCTGTATCTGCAGAAGCAGAGCTATCTGGTGCTTACCGATAGCGGCGGCGTGCAGGAAGAAGCGCCTTCGCTCGGCAAGCCGGTGCTGGTGATGCGCGAGAATACCGAGCGACCCGAGGGGATCGTGGCCGGCACCGCCCGCCTCGTCGGCACCGATGTCGAGAAAATCCTGTTCAACGCCAATCGCCTGCTCGACGATCAGGCTGCCTATCGCGGCATGGCGGAACGACACAACCCATATGGCGATGGCCGGGCCAGTAACCGGATTGTTGAGGAACTGCTGCATCATGGCTGAAATCAAAACCGTTTCCGTAATCGGCATGGGCTATATCGGCCTGCCGACCTGCGCCATTTTCGCCAGCCGAGGGCTCGACGTCATTGGCGTCGATGTGAACGGAGCGGTCGTCGAGAAAGTCAATCGCGGCGAAATCCACATCGTCGAGCCGGACCTTGACGGCCTGATCCAGAAGGTTGTGGCGAACGGCAAGCTCAAGGCCTACAGCACGCCGCAGCCGGCGGATGCGTATATCATCGCCGTGCCGACCCCGATGACCCACGACCATAGGCCGGACGTGACCTACGTACTGGCGGCGGCACGAAGCATCGCCCCGGTGCTGAAGCGGGGAGACCTTGTGGTGTTGGAATCGACATCGCCGGTCGGCACGACACGCATCATGAACGGGCTGCTTGCCGAGTTGCGGCCTGACCTCAAATTTCCTGTCCTGCATGACGAAGACGCCGATGTGCTGGTCGCCTATTCGCCCGAGCGCGTGCTGCCGGGAAAGGTGCTGACCGAGCTGATCAATAACGATCGCTCGATCGGCGGATTGTCCCGCAAATCGTCGGAACGGACCGCGGCACTCTATTCAACCTTCGTCACCGGCGACCTGTTCATGACGACGGCCGAAAGCGCTGAGCTGGTGAAACTTACCGAGAACGCGTTCCGCGACGTCAACATCGCCTTCGCCAATGAGCTTGCCGCAGTGTGTCAGGACCTGTCGCTCAATGTCTGGGAAGTGATCGATCTCGCCAATCGGCACCCTCGCGTGAACATCCTCCAGCCGAGCCCGGGCGTTGGCGGTCACTGCATTGCGGTCGATCCATATTTTATCATCGACGCCGCACCCAACAGCACGCGGCTGATGGCTTCCGCACGCCGGATCAATTCCGAGCGGCCCATGTCGGTGGTCAGGGATATCGAGGCTTTGCTCGACCCCTCCCGCAAGCAAACGATCGCCTGTCTTGGCCTCAGCTTCAAAGCCAATATCGACGATTTGCGCGAGAGCCCGGCCGTCGAGGTGGTGAAGCTTCTGTCCGATAACCCCAATGTGAAGATCATTGCGGCTGAACCCAACACAAATGCGCTGCCGCAGGAACTCGAGGGCAGGGGCATCGTGTTCACCGACGCACTTTCGGCCATCGACAAGTCCGATATCGTCGTCCTCCTGGTCGACCATCGGCAGTTCAATCTGGTCGACCCCGAAGCGCTCAAGGACAAGAAGCTCGTCGATACAAGGGGCCTATGGACCTGGCGCAAGGCACGCAAGCCCGACGCCCGTATCGAAGGCAAGAAACCAGAAGTCGCACAAGTGACGCTCGCAAGGGAGCAGGCTGCATGAACGCGCACGACCCGGCTTGGGCGCAGCATTCCCTGTTGGCATCACGGCGCCGGGAGTTCCTTGGCGCACCGATCCATGCGCTGACCATGGCCGAGACGCTGGCCATCGCCGACGAGGCGATGACCGTGCGGCGGCCGCTGCATCATGTGGTCGTGAATGTCGCCAAGCTGGTGACCATGCGCCAGAATGCCGAACTGCGCGAGGATGTTGCAGGGGCGGACGTGGTCAATGTCGACGGGATCGGCGTGCTTTGGGGCGCACGTCTGTGTGGCGTCGCGCTGCCCGAGCGGGTGGCGGGCGTCGACATCATGATCAATCTGCTGAGCCTCTGCGCGAAGCGTGGGTTCAGGCCCTATCTGCTGGGGGCCGAACAGCACGTTCTCGACGCGGTTGTAGCGAGACTTGCCAAGGACCATCCGAGCCTGGTCATAGCGGGGATGCGCAACGGCTATTTCAAGCCGGAGGATGAGGCCGGGATCGTCGCGGCGATCAACGCGTCGGGCGCCGACTGCCTGCTGGTGGCCATGCCGACACCGCGTAAGGAGCGATTTCTCAAGCGCTACCGCGACGAACTCGCCGCAAGCTTCGTGATGGGCGTGGGCGGCAGTTTCGATGTCTATGGCGGCAAGGTTGCCCGTGCGCCGAGGCTGATACAAGCAGCCGGCCTGGAGTGGCTGTTCCGCGTGGTCCAGGAGCCGCGACGCTTGTGGCGCCGCTACTACGACACCAACACTGCCTATGCCGGGCTGCTGTGCCGGGAGTTCTGGGAGCGTCGCTGGCGCCGAAACGCCGGTTTATAGGTTCGCGTTCACCCATAAAACAGGCGTTGGCCGTGGGAGCGACGTTCGAACTCCCGAGACTAAGGCCGTGACTTGGAAAACGGCGCTTAACATTGGGTTATCTGAGTGTCACGATCGTAGATGCCGGTCTCCGAATCATGGCCTCTCAAATATCAAGGTAAGCGCCCGCCTTGCGGCATGTTGCAGCCGGGGGCGCGTCACCCTTTCGGACTTAGATTACGGGTTTAGGATCGCGAAGGCTGTTCCAGGCCGGAGCGCTTTCCAACGCCGCATAGTTCCCCATTGCGATCTCCTGGACTATTTTCATTAGTGCTCCGCCAGCCGCGCGCGCAAGTGACCCGCCCACGCTTATCCGCCGTACGCCCGCCCCGGCAATCTGCTCAAACGTGAGACCGGAAACACCTTGGCCGAGGACATGATTGACCGGCACGCTGACAGAGCTGCAAATCTGCTCGAGAGACGCCAGATCCGGGACACCCGGCGCATACAGCACCTCAGCGCCAAGAGCTTCGAAGGCCTTTAGGCGGCGAATCGCCTCGTCGAGACCATACACGCCTTTACCCACCCCATCGGCGCGGGCGGTGAGCACGATGTCGTATTTTCGAGCAGCTGCAACCGCCGCCGCTACACGTGCCACCGCAGCATCAAAATCGCGTATTGGCTGGCCAGGCTTTGGTTGTCGATCTTCGATCGAAAGTCCAGCCAATCCCGCTTCGGCGGCAAGCCGGACGGTTTCAGCCACGCCTTCTGGTGTGTCTTCATAACAATCTTCCAAATCGGCAGTGACCCGCACGGTCGTCGAGGCGGCGATCTCGGCGGCATATGCCAAGCTTTCGTCGCGGCCGACTTCCTTTGCTCCGTCCTTCTTTCCCTTCAAGAAGGCGTAACCCGAAGATGTTGTCGCAAGCGCCCTAAAACCCAGACCAGCCATCATTCGCGCGCCGGCTACGTCCCATGGGTTTGGGATCAGGAAGCAGCCGGATTTATGAAGAACGCGAAATTGTTCAACCTTCTTGGATCGGGAAATCACGCTGCCCCCTCAGACTTGGAAAAAAAGCCGGGTTCGACTAAATGCCATGATTGCAGCTTTTCAATCGTCCGTTTTTCCGCCGAGCGCGACGTGCGGACCACTATGGCGCCTCCTCTCATGACCCGAACACCCGGAGATTGAATGTCCGGTATGCAAGAGCCCGTCTCCGGCAAGGTACACCATGTGTTGTAAGCCTCGGAAATACCCGCTTACAGATCGCTTGCGAAATTACGCGATCCGTAGCCGCGCCCGCAGCTGGGCGAGGAATTGCGTCGCTGCCACAGGGTGGAATAGCGAGGTCAGCCCGAAGAAAACCGCAGCTCCGGCGGTGCCGCCGGCGATAAGCGAGAAGATTGCCGGCACATCGCCGGCCACCATGCTGGCAAGCTTGGCGGCCACCCCTGTGCTGAGCGAGATGATTGCCGAAACGCCAATGTCGCGCCACGGCACCGGCACCGGCGTGAGCCGTTCGCTGATGATGATGCAGGTTATGGAGCCCACCACCGAGCCGCCCGCCAGCGCCAAAGCGGCGCCGATCTCCGCCATCGAAGGGATCAATAGCAGAGACAATGCGATTGTTGCCGCCGAGCCGAAGAGATTGGCGATGATCAGCAGCCACGGCCGTTTGTGCGCGTGCACCACGACGCCATAGACGAAGCTGGTGAGGTTGGCACACAGCACGCTGAAGGCGATGATCGGAAACAGCAGGCCGAAGCGGCCGTGATATTGCGAGGGCAGCATGAGCTCAGTGATATCGCTGCTGAGCGCGACCAGCATAGCTGCAATCGGCAGGCAAAGCCGCATCATCAAGGCCATCAACTGCGATAGCAACCGACCCGATGCGGCGGGCCCGTCCTCGTCGAACCGGCTGACCACCTCGGGAAAGGCGCCCATGTTGATGGCGTTAGCGACCATGTCGATCGGTTGGCGGGCCAGCGCATAGGCTGCGGCGAAGATCGCCACAGCGCTGGCATCGTAATAGAACTTGAGGAACAGACGCTCCGCGCTGTTGAGCCCGAAGCCAACCAGCGCCATGATGATCAGCGGCACACCGAGCGCAAAGAAGTCTCTGTGGGTGAAGCGCGGCGGACCGGTAACGACGCGTCGGGATGCCATGATGCCCGCCACGATGCCGGCAATCAAGGCGCCGAGGCTCGAGCCGAGCGATACCGTCAGAAAGCTATCCTGGAAGATAAGGATGGCGCCGATCGGCAGCGCGAGTTGCAGCAGGGCACGCAGGGCTTCGAGCATCGAATAGACCGAGTGGCGCTGCTGCATCTGCAGCACCGTCAACGCGAAGCGGCTGATGGATCCGGCGACGAGATAGCCGCAGACCGCGATCGCGAACTCGACCCAGCGTTCCGGCACGACCACCGCCGACGCGCCTACCGATATGACCAGCGCCAGTGCCGTGGTGGCAAGCAACACCTGCCCGGCCAGCATCAGGCTGCCGCGGCTGACTTCGCCCTTGCCGCCAAGCCTGAGCAACGCGATGCGCAGCCAGTTGGTGACGGCAATGTCGGTCATTTCGCCGACGGTCACCACCAGAGTGAGCAGGCCATACTCGGTCTGGTCGATCAAACGCGTCACGACGACCAGCAGGAGCAACGCCGAGATTCGCGTCAGCAGGATCGCCGGAGCATAAATGAGCGTGGAACGGAGCAGCAAAGGCGTGTCCCTGGAAAATTCACCTTCGACTAGCCGCCGATTGGCGGAAAATCCAGCGCGATGACGGCGAAGGGTGAACAGATTCAGTTTGAACTAAAAGATTTGCCGTAAACCTTATCGGGAACGTTTGCTTTGCAGTTACCCGGTCTGTGTTATTTAGAGTACCATCATGTTGCAGCGCCTCATATCCGATCGAAAAATACATGTCCTGGTCGCGACGCCGTCGGGCGTTTCGGGCCAGGGCGGCATCGACCGCATCATGGGGGCGCTGAAGCAGGAGTTCGAACGGCAAGAAGTCACCGACATCGATGTGCGCTTCCTTGCCAGTCGTGGCTCGGGGCATGTCGGACTTTCGATCTTCTATATGCTCGGCTTTTGCTTGCGGATGCTTAAAGCGCGTCTGGCTGGACGCGCCGATGTCGTTCATATCAACATCTCAGTCTCCGGCAGCACCTATCGCAAGATGGTGATCGCCGCCTGCGCACGGCTGCTGTCGATACCCTATGTCCTGCATTTGCACGGGGCGCAGTATCAGACATTCTGGAAAGACGATCACGGGTTCATAAGCCGCCGTATCAAAGCTCTGTTCGAGCATGCCGATCGGGTGATCGTTTTGGGCAGGCTTTGGCGCGATTTCGTCGCCAGCCGGGCGCCAGGCGCTGCCGGCAATATCGTGATCGTGCCCAATGCGACCGAAGTCCCGTCGCTGGCGCACGTCGGTGGCGGCGGCCACGTGCATATCCTGTTCCTGGGTCGTATCGGCGACCGCAAGGGCGTACCGCAATTGTTGGACGCGCTGCATCGCATGAACCCCGTCAAGAACTGGCGCGCCACGATTGCCGGCGATGGCGAAATCGATGCGGCACGGGCAAAATCGGCCGGGCTGGGGATCGCAGACCGGATCGCCTTTCCGGGTTGGGTGGGACCCGACGATGTCGCGTCGCTGATCTCTTTCGCGGATATTCTGGTTCTTCCCTCCTTCGCCGAAAACCTGCCTATGTCGGTGATCGAAGGCATGGCAGCCGGTTTGGCGGTGGTGGCAACCCCGGTTGGCGCGGTCGAAGACATAATTACCGACGGGCAATCCGGGCTGCTGGTGCCGCCAGGCGATGTTACTGCGTTGACCGACGCGCTGGGCCGCCTCGTGGAGAGCCCAGCACTGAGGGCGAGGCTTGGTGCCGGTGCCATGGCCGTGCATCGGGAACGGCTTGAACTCGCCCCGTTTGTCGGCGCAATCTGCGATGTCTGGCGGTCGGCGGCGTCAAGCCGTCAACCGGTCAAGCGCTGAGGCTGATGATCGCGGCGGCGCCTCAAGCCCGAATTCGCGGTGGAATATCTCCAAATTCAACAGCGCCCATATCAGCTTTTCGTGGTCTGCGGCACCCGTGGTGTGTTCCGAGACGATTTGATCAAGCTGTTTCGGGCTCAAATAGCTGCGAATGACGGAGTTAGGCGAGCAAAGGTGGTCGTGCACGTAGTTCCTCATCGACCCCCGAAACCAATCGGCGACGGGCACCTTGAATCCGATCTTGCGGCGGTTGAGAATTTCCTCCGGAAGTATGTTGGCCATGCTGCTGCGCAAGATCAGCTTACCCTTCCGCCAACCCACCTTGTAGCGATCGGGCAATTTGCTGACGAACGCAACCAGATCGCGATCGAGGAACGGCATTCTTCCTTCGATTGAACCGGCCATCATCATCCGGTCGCCTCGTTCCAGGAGATTGTCGGGCAACCACGATGTCTGATCGAAAAATAGCGCGCGGCGAAGATGGGATGCTGTCGCGCTTGAGGAAAACGGTAAGTTGTTGCGTCCATTGCGGCAATTGGCCGGCGCACCGATGAGGCGACTGTGTTCCTGCTCTGTCATGGCTCCAAACCAGGAGATCATCCGGGTGGCAAAGTCCCTTTCACCCGCGCTTCGGGCAAATGTATCGAACTTGGCCGATGCGCCAGGCATGGCACGTATCAAAGGGGCGAGGAGGTTGTTGTGGAGCAAGGCTGGAACGAGCGACCGGTAGATTCCAGCCAGTGACTCTGCGCGATGTTTGGGATACCCGCCGAGAACCTCGTCTGCCCCTTCACCTGTGAGCACCATCTTGACGTCCTGTGAGGCTCGCTCCGACATCAGGTAAATCGGAATGTCCGAACTTTGTGAAACGGGCGCCCCCAGATGGCGAATCAACTTCGGCAGGTGGTCAATCAGGTCGTCCGCTTCTATGACCAGTTCGCAATGATCGGTCTTGAAATGATCGGCGACGCGTCGGGCGAATGGAAGTTCACTATAGGCCGGTTCGCTGAAACCGACCGAAAATGTGCGAATGGGCTTGTCGCTGTGCTTGGTCATCAGGGCGACGATTGCTGACGAGTCGAGGCCTCCGGAGAGAAAGGCGCCGAAAGGTGCATCGCTGCGCATTCTGATCTCGACGGAATGGTCGAGCAGTTCCAGAAATCGTCGCTTGGCGGTTTCGTGGTCGATGTCCTCGGTCAGGTCCGTTTGATCTGGAGGCGTATAATAGCGCGTTTCCGTCACAGTCCCTTGCGACCAAACGGCATAGCTTCCGGGGTTGAGCTTGCGGATTTGTTTAAAAAGCGTGCGCGGTCCAGGCACGTAACGCCAGCGCAGGTACTCGTGCACAGCGTCCAAATCGAGTTGCTGCGCATTTGGCTGCGATGACAACAACGCGTTGATCTCTGAGGCAAAGGACAGCAGTTTTTCGCTCTGCATGAGGTAAAGGGGCTTTTTGCCGAACGGATCACGGGCGAGGATCAATTCGTGCCTCTGAGCATCCCAGAGCGCAAAAGCGAACATGCCGCTCAACCGTTCGAACATGGACAAGTGCCACTGATCATAAGCTCTGAGCAGCACCTCGGTATCGGAGCGCGTTCGAAAATGATGACCGAGGCCGATCAGTTCCTGGCGCAGCTCGATATAGTTGTATATTTCGCCGTTGAAAATTATTCTGAGATAGCCGTCCTCGATATGCATCGGCTGATTTGACTCTGGCGCTAAGTCAATAATCGCCAGGCGGCGATGGACCAATGCCAATTGTTCCTCGCCAGTATTCAAGTCCAAGAACTCGATGCCTTCGGCATCGGGACCGCGATGCCGCAATGCATTTGACATTCTGGCGGCCCGCTCTTGTGGGTTCTCGGCCCTTCGGCCGATCCACCCGGCAATTCCACACATTGTTTCCCCCTAGGCGCGCGTATTCCTCACTCCAGTACAACAAATGTATTAAACACTTCGTGGCTAACAGATCGAGCCGCGAGGGAAAAACTGCCACAGGCCGTTCTCGATCCAACCTGGCGTTGAGAGGATCGAAGTTGACGGCTGCTCATCCGCGACGAGAACTGACGGCAATTAGGGCAGGCCCAGTGCCTGCAGCATCTCCGGGTCGGGCACCGGGGGGCCATCGGGCCGGATGAGGCTCATCCCATAGCGATTGGAGAACTCCCAGACAGACCATGGGATCGCGAAGCGTTCGGCCTCTCGGCGCACCGCCTTGAGATAGCGCGAACGGTCGGCCTCGAAGGCGCCCATGCGGCCGTCCGCTGACATGAGAATAGCGCCGAATTCGCCCATGAAGAGCCGCCGGCTTGGAATGCCATGGCCTTCAGCCCAGTCGACGGCCTGACGAAAGCTCGTCTCGAGTTGGCTCTGCCCCCAGTTCTGCTCGAAATATTTCGCTACTGCTTCGCGCGCGGTGGCCATGTTCATCATCTGCTCGACCCTGCTCAAGCCGGCAGCTTCCATCCGCGCCCTAAGGGTTTCGGTCACCACTTCGGGTGTACTGCTGTCGGCAGGCCAGGGAAGTCCCGAAACAAAGCTGTTTGTGTCGTCGGGCCGCTGGTGGGTGAAGCTGTGCGGCTCATACATATGGAAGCTGTAATAGAGGTTTGGGTCATCAAAGCCGGGGCTGAGGTTGACCAGTCCGGCAATGCTGCCGCCGCAGGCGCCGGTCGCAACGATGGTGAGTTCGCTGCTGACCGCTCGAATGTCGTGGACGGTCCCCGCCATGATCCGCTGCCAGTCATCGCTGCCGCTTGGATCGCAAGGGTAATATGCTGGCTCGTTGTAAGGTTCGAGGGCGACTTTGTCGGTGCCTATCTTGACCAGCATGGCGGCGACCGCCACAACCATCTGGCGGTAGCCGGCAACGCCCTCGCTGTCGGCGCCGCCGTAGATCATCTCCATGCTGTAGTCCGGAACCTGAGTGACGCCATGCAGGTCGAAAACCACCTTGAGGCCGGTCGACGTGATCCGCTCGACGGCGGCGGCAAGTATGTCCAGCGCCTGCTGCCGCCTGGCGCCCTCGCTGGCAAGCAGAGGGCCGGGATCGACGCTCAGCCGGACGAAGTCGAAGCCCATCGATCGGATGTGGGCAAACACCTCCCCGGCCGGCCAATCGGTGAACGGCCTGCTTCCCGCAAGCCACTCCTTTTCGCTGCGATAGGGCGGCCAAACGTAGGTTCCGTCTTTCTCCACCGGCGACCAGTTGAGCCACTCATGCACGCCAACGCCGCGCTTGAGAGGGATGGGCGCTGCCTCGGCCGCCATAACCAAGGCGAGCACCCAGGCAACAACACACACCGCTTTTCTCATCGCTCTCTCCGCATGGTGCCGGAGATATTAACCGCAACGAACGGGAAAGAAGATTGCCGGCGCGCAGCTTTTCGACGGCATGGTATACAAGGACCGAAACGTTGACGGGGCGTGCATGAGAATCGGCTGGTACATCAACCGATTGCGCAGCATGGGACCGGCCGAGGTGTTGCACCGGCTGAGCGAGCAACGTCGAAGGATCGCGTCGCGCCGCCGCGATGATGGGTGGGAGCGCTATCCATCGCTGCAGTTGCACCCGGTGCTGCCGGGATTTCGCCACGCTGTGCTGGCAGCGACCGACGCTCAACGGCAAGCCATAGCGGCGGCCGCGCAAGAGACGCTTCAGGGCCGGTTTTCGGCACTCGGGCGGACATGGCCAAAGCGCGAGCCCGATGTTTTGTTTCCTGCTGAGCTTTGGCGTCTTGATCCGGTGACCGGCAGGCTTTGGCCTGGCTCCGAGGCTCATACTTTCGACATCGATTTTCGCCATGGCGGCGACCTTGGCGATATAAAATATGTCTGGGAAATCAACCGGCTGCAGCAATTGCCGCCACTGGCTGCACACCTGCTCCTCAGCGAGGACAATCGGTCCCGGAGGGCCATTGAGGTGGCAATCGGCAGTTGGCATTCCGCCAATCCGCCGTTCCGAGGCATTGGCTGGGCGTCCGGCATCGAGGTAGCGCTGCGAGCCATCAGCCTGATCGTCACCCTGGACCTCGTTGGCGACCGGCTTGACCCGACGACCCTGCGGAAAGCCGGTGAGATACTCGCGGCAAGCGCCTATTGGCTGCCGCGGTTTCCATCGCGATATTCCTCCGCCAACAACCATCTCGTCGCAGAATTGGCTGGCGAATATCTGGTCGGCCTGGCGCTCGGGGCCGAATCCGAAATCGCCCACGGCGCCCTCCTGAATGAGACGCACAAGCAGATACTCGCCGACGGCGCCGGTGCCGAGCAAACGCCGACCTACGCAGCCTTCAGCGCCGAACTCATCTTGCTGTGCGCCGCCGCGGCACGCCAGGCGGGAACGCCGTTTCCCCACGCTGTCGAAGCGCGTCTGGGTGCCTTCGCCAATTTCGTCGGCTGGCTGCCACTGAAAGCCGCCCGCTTCGGCGACGACGATGAGGGCCGCGTGCTGAAGCTGGGGGACGAGCCGAACTATATCCGATCCGTCGCGGCCGCCATCCAAAGCTTACTGGGGACGCCGGGCAACGCGCCGGGGCCCGACGACTTTCGTTCGCTTTTCTTTGGTGCGCCGTCGGGCCCGGCACCGGCGGTGCATGGCTTGCAGACATTCGCGCGAGGTGGGCTCTCCGTCTGGCGCGGAGCAATGAATGGCCGCGATGTCGAACTGACGTTCGACCATGGGCCGCTCGGCTATCTCTCGATAGCGGCGCACGGCCATGCCGACGCGCTGTCGCTCACCCTGTGCATCGACGGTGAGCCGGTGCTGGTCGATCCGGGCACCTGGCTCTACGGTTCGGGAGGCGCATGGCGCGACTGGTTCCGCTCCACGCCGGCGCACAACACGCTGAACATCGAGGGTAAAAACCAAAGCACCATCGCTGGGAATTTCAACTGGTCGCACAAGGCAGTTGCGACGCTGGTGGACAGCGAGCCTGGAACGCACTGGAGGCTGTGTGGCCGGCACGACGGCTATAGAAGCCGCTTCGGCGTCATGCATCAGCGCACTTTGGCGCGCCAGGCCGATGGCATCCTCATCACCGACCAACTGCTCAGCGGCAAGCATCAGTCCGAGATCGTCTTCCAACTGGCCGCCGGCCTCCATACCGACCGGCATGAAAACACGGTCACGGTGTTGCGCGGCGACGAGGCGCTATTGGCCATCCGCTTTCCTGATGCCGCGCTCGATATCCGCGCCGGCGGTGACATGCCGGGGCAGGGCGGTTGGGTTTCACTGCGTTTTGGTACCAGGCAGCAAGCCGAACGCCTCGCCTGGCACGGTGAAGTGGGCGAAGCCGGAATCCATATCCATCTTGCTCCAATTCACCCGCCGCAACGGCAAAAACCGGCGCCAACGTAGAGTTGCCGGGCGAGTTCCAGCCGTATTCGACATTAATTACGTTTGGACATTTAGCGGTTTCGTTACTGTTGATCTGCTAGTCTCGCACCATCCAGCCTGCTTTGCCCGCTGCGCCCGCAACAGCCACTGGTTGCAGGCGGCGTAGCGGGTTTGGCGGGAATTTCGTGCTTTGCAATTCGCCCCAGGAGCCGCTGCAACGATGTTTTCCGAATTTGCCAGAGCGATTGTGGAAAAGCTTTCGAACGTCAATCTGACCACGCTCGGCCTGCTTCTCCTCACCGCACTGGGCAGCGCGGTGATCGCCTACTGGCGAACTGCCGAACATAAATCCCTCAGGGATTTTTTCGATTTCGCCTTCCCGGCGGAAGTCATCCTGCATCCGTCGGCGCGAGCCGACGCCCTGTTCTGGATCACGAAACGGGCGATGATGCCCTTCCTGCTCATTCCTGCCGGCGTCACCTTCGTCGTCGCGGTGGGCTACGGCACACGCGAGGCAATCGGCTGGCTCCTTAACACCCACGCGCCGCTTCTCGGCGGCCCGGCGGGACCGATGACGATCGTCATCTTCACCGCAACCATGCTGGTCGCCTATGATATTTCATACTACCTCTACCACGTCGCCCAGCACCGCTTCCCGTTCCTGTGGGAATTGCACAAGGTGCATCATTCGGCCGAGGTGATGGTGGGGATCACCAAGGACCGGGTTCATCCGCTGGACGATCTGATGAACCGTATGTGGGATGGCGTCATCCCGGGCATCTGCTTCGGCATCTGGAGCCTCATTGCACTCGATCCGGTAGAGGTCGCTATCTTCGGCATCAACGTCTACGTCATCCGCAACATCCTGATGATGGATTTTGTTCGCCATACGCATCTCAAGATCTCGTTCGGCCCGTTGAACAACATCATCTTGTGTCCGCACTGGCACCAGGTGCATCACAGCATCGACCCACGTCATTATGACAAGAATTTCGGCCTGCTTTTTTCGTTCTGGGATCGTCTGTTCGGAACGCAATTTGTCCCGGAACCGGATGAAGACCTGAAATTTGGCCTGATCGATCGCGATGTGCGCGATTATCAGTCGCTCTTTGGGCTCTACATCCTGCCGCTCAAGAAGATGGCAAGGCATGTCATGCGACTGTTTCACAGGCGGCCCAATGTGGTCGCGCAGCCACAGGACAGTTCTCCTTCATGAACACCGCTGTTTCCATCGACGTCTTAGGCGCGGAGCGCCTGGAAATCGTCCGTTCGGCGGATCGCCTGGCTGCGGTCGAAGCCGCTTGGATGGACCTTTGGCATCGTACCGACGGGCTGATCTTTCAAAGCCATGCCTGGATTTCGGCATGGTGGAGTACCGTACAACGCCGTGACCAGCGCGCGTTGCGGATCGGCCTGGTGTGGAAGGGCGAGAAACTCGTTGCCGTCGTTCCGCTGGCGATCGGCAGGCGCAGGGGGCTGCGGTTTCTCGAATGGGCGGCCGGCAGCTATACCGACTATGGAGATATTCTCGTTGCCCCGGACTGCTCGTTGTCGGCGCTGCAGGAGCTATGGAGCCAACTCTGCGATGCCGGTGGCTTCGATCTTGCCCTGATCAATCGTCTCTCACCGGATGCGGCGGCCCGCAAAATTTTCACGCCGGGAGCTTCCAGCGGCATCAGGCTTCGTCCGTTTCACCGAACGGAAGTCAGCTATCGCGTTGCCGGACAATGGGAAAGCGGAGCGGCATGGTTCGCGGATCAGTCGAAAAAGACGCGCCAGAACTATCGGCGCGGCATCAAAGCGCTGGAAGAAACCGGAGAGGTGAGATTTCGCCTGCTTGCCCCCGACGAGCCGCTGCAACCGGTACTGGAGCGCCTCGCGGCCTTGAAGCGGAAATGGCTGACCGAGCGCATGCGTGAGTCCGACCTGTTCGAAGAGGGCGTGCCGGTACTCGCCGCGCTCGTCGACGCGCTGGCGCACGCCGGCGTGCTGCATATCTTCGTCCTGGAATGCAATGGCATAATGGTCGCGGTGTCGATCAACTTCGTCCAGCACGACGTGATGATGGCCTTCGTAACGACCTTCGATCCGGATTTCGGCCGGGCGTCGCCGGGTGTGATCCTGTTGATGGATTACGTACAGTGGTCGATCGATCACGGCTTGAGCGTGGTCGATTTCCTCTGTGGTGCAGAGTCGTTCAAACACAAATTCTCAACGCAGGCGGTTACGCTGGAATCCGTCATCGGAACGCGCACGGCACAGGGCGCGCTTGCATCCCTTGCCGATCGTGTCCTTCAGACCGTCAGGCACATGCGCGAGCGTTCATTGGCACCACCAGAGGGGCGCGATATCCCCGCCCAAGCCGAAGCAGCCTTGGACTAGCGGGATGCTGGCAAAAAAGCTCAAATGAAGCGCGGTATTAGACCGTTTTGCGGCGTGGTGCGGTCGCCGAGGTCGAGGAAGATTTCGTCGATGTAGCACCATCCCCAGCTTTCCGGCGGATCGTAGCCTTCGATGACGGGATGGCCGGTTGCCCGAAAATGCTTGGTGGCATGACGGTTGGGCGAGTCGTCGCAGCAGCCGACATGGCCGCATGTGCGGCAGAGCCGCAGATGCACCCACTGCGAACCGCTCTTCAGGCATTCCTCGCAGCCGAGCGCGCTCGGCGTCACGTCGCGAATGTCCCCGGCATGCCTGCATTCGTCCGCCATCATGCGCTCCTGGCCAGTTGAGGCGCCATGGCGAGACTGCCGCCTTGCGCGAGATATGCATGCAGCGCCGCAACCACCTGGGCACCTTCACCGACGGCAGCGGCGACGCGCTTGATCGAGCCAGCGCGCACGTCGCCGATGGCGAACACGCCGCTGCGGTTCGTCTCCAGCGCACCCGCTTGGCCAATGTCCGGCCCAGTGCGCACGAAGCCCTTCGCGTCCAACGCCAAGCCGCATTGCGCCAGCCAATCGGTGTTCGGATCGGCGCCGATGAACAGGAAGAGATGGTGGATCGGACGTGCTGTCTCCGTGTCGCGGTTGCGCCAGCGTACATTGCCAAGATTGCCGTCGTCGCCTTCCAGCGCCGTGATCTGGGTCTCAGCCAGCACCTCGATGTTCGGCTGTGCCCTGACGCGCTCCACCAGATAGCGCGACATGCTCGCATCCAGGCTGCTGCCGCGCGCCAGCAGCCATACCTTCTTCACATGCGCCGCCAGATAGACAGCAGCCTGGCCAGCCGAATTGCCGGCGCCGACCAGGGCCACCTCTTGCCCGGCGCAAAGCCGGGCTTCGATCGGCGAAGCCCAATAGTGCACGGAGGTTCCCTCGAATTGCGCCAGGTTTGCCATATCAAGGCGGCGATAGCGCGCTCCGCTGGCGATCACCACCGACCGTGCCCGCACGGTCTCCCCGCCGCCGACGGCGAGCGTGTAATGGGCGCCCGGCGTGTCGCTTGCACTGCCCAGCCGCTTCGCCTCGTCCGGTATCACCATTTCGACGCCGAATTTCTGCGCCTGATTGTAAGCGCGCGCCATCAGCGCCATTCCCGAAATGCCGGTCGGGAAGCCGAGATAGTTCTCGATGCGCGAGGAGGCGCCCGCCTGTCCACCAAAGGCACGGCAATCGAGCACGATCGTCGACAGCCCTTCGGAAGCCGCATAGACGGCCGCCGCGAGGCCGGCTGGTCCGGCGCCGACAATGGCCACGTCGTACAGCTTGTCGGCGTCGATCGGCCTCACCAGGCCGATGCAGCGGGCGAGCTCGTTCTCTCCGGGATTGAGCAGCAGCTTGCCGTTCGGGCAGAGCACGATCGGCAAATGGTGGATATCGACATGGAAGCGTTCGATCAGCGTCTTGGCGCAGGGATCGGTAGCGGAATCGAGAACCCGATGCGGCTGACCGCTGCGGGCTAGGAAACCTTGCAGCCGCAATACGTCACCGCTGTCGACCGGTCCGACAATGATCGGTCCGGCTGTGCCGCTCTCGAGCAGGCCGACACGGCGCAGGATCAGCGCCCGCATGATGCGCTCGCCGAGGTTTGCTTCCTGTACCATCAGGTCCCGCAGCCTTTGCGAGGCGATGACGAGCGCCTCGACCGGCTCGACCGCCTCCACATCCACCAGTGAGGGCCGGGCTGAAAGCTGCGCCAGCTCGCCGACGAAATTGCCCGCACCGTGCGTGACGATCGTTTCGCGCCGGCCGAAGCTGCCGCCCTGGATTATATCCACTTTGCCGGACAGGACCACGATCAGACCGGGCGCCAGCTCACCGGCTTTGACGATCTGTTCGCCTGCAGCATAGGACACGGCTTCGCCGAAACGGCCCATGCGGTCCAGGTCAGGTTCAGCCAGCGCGGGAAACATCTGATCGCGACGGGCAATGGAGATCGGATTGGCAGATTGAGACATGGTTCGAGCCTATCGCCGCTGTCCGACAGATTGAAGCGGTTTTTTGCGGCTTGCGGGCCGTAGGAACCTAACCCGCCTGTCGGTAAACGCTGCGCCCCTTCGCTTCGCATTTCACTGACAGCGGGCCGTGCGCCGGTGCCGTCGCGAGGTGCCTCACATTCCGTTGCATCTCCCTGATTTGTTTGATTTGCGTATTCCGGCAAACCCGACGCATGCTGCTTCGGCCGGCGCCTGTCTAAGCCGGCCAGGCCCGGCGCGCCGTCCTGTGTCAAACTCTCGGCCGCCGGGCTTCTGAACAGGAGAAACGGCCTGCGTCCGCTAGGCGGCTACCTGAAGCACGATCTTGCCGCGCGTATGCTGCTTCTCGAGCCGTTCCTCGGCTTTGGCGACGTCCTCGAGAGGATAGATTGCCTGCACGAACGGCCTGACCTTCCCGGCGTCGATGAGGCGGCTGATTTCGGCAAGCTGTGCTGCGTTCGGCTTGGTCAGATAGGAGACGCCGCGAGCCCGATGCTGGCGGGCCTTTTCCGCCGACGGTTCGGAAAGCGTTGAGACGAGCGTGCCGCCGGGTTTGAGCACGTCCCACGAGCGGTCCTGTGTTTCACCTGCTACTAGGTCGAAGACAAGGTTGACGTCCTCGACAACCTCCTCGAAGCGCTGGTTCTTGTAGTCGACCGCCTGGTCGGCGCCAAGCGCGCGGACGAAATTGAAATCCTGCGCGGAAACGGTCGTCGCGACGAAGGCGCCCGCAACCTTTGCAAACTGCACCGCCAGATGACCGACGCCGCCGGCGCCACCATGGATGAGGACCCGCTGCCCGGATTTGAGGCCGCCGTGATCGAAAAGGCCTTGCCACGCGGTAAGGCCCGCAAGCGGCACGGCGGCGGCTTCGGCGTGGTTTAAGCGTTGCGGCTTCGCCGCCGCCTCCGTTGCCTTGACGACGACATATTCGGCGTTGCCGCCGCGGTCGTTGCCGAGCATGGCATATAGCGGATCGCCCTTCTTCAGCGTATGGGCCCGCGTGCCGCACAGTTCCACCACGCCGGATACGTCACGGCCGAGCGTGACGGGCAGATCCGCGCCCGAAGAGCCCTCGCGAACCTTGTAGTCGACGGGATTGACGCTTGCCGCGTAGACCTTGAGCGTGACCTCGTCGTCATGCGGCTGAGGCAACGGAACCGCGTCCAGCGAAAGAGCCTCCGGTCCACCAAAATCGTGGATACGGACGGCCTTCATGGTAATCATGGCTTGCTCCTCGTCGGTTTGCGGTCCAGTTCGCCTCTGAACAGTTTCACCGGCAGGCTGGCGTCTATCCGGCCGGCGGTTCGGTCGTGGCAAGGCCGGTCGACGGTGCGCCGTCAGTGTATCGTTTGCGAATGCTCGCCGCCGGGTTGCGAGATGCCGCTTAGCGCTTCACCGGCTCTCGCCGTCTCGCTGTTGGTGGCGAGGTCGCCCAGCGAAACGATGCCGACCAGGCGCTTGTCGCGATTAAGCACCGGCAACCGGCGCACTTTCAGATCAGCCATGTTGCGCAGAACATCCTCCGCGTCTTCGTCGTCGAAGCAATACCTGACCTCGGTGCTCATCACTTCCCGTACCTTGGCGTCAGGTGTCTTGCCTTGGGCGACGCCGCGGATTGCGATGTCGCGATCGGTTATCATGCCGACGAGCCGGTCGTTCTCGCCCACCGGCATCGCGCCGGCGTCGAGGCGACCCATCATTTCTGCCGCATCACGTAGGGTTTGCTGCGGACTGGCGATCTCGACGTCCTTTGTCATGCAGTTGCCAACTTTCATTTTAACCTCCGTTGGTTGCAGGCCCTGCCGCCGAATTCCGTGATGGAAGGGTGAATGAGCGCCAGCGCAAAACGTTCCATGGCAAGACCCGTTTCGAGCGCTCCGCCAAATCACCCTTGCCATCCTCCACTCCGACCGCCCTTCAGGCGGTCGGCCCGGGAAAAGTCGGTTCCGAAGGAATTTCGGAAGGGGTGCCAGGAGGAATCCCGATTGGCTCCTGGTCCGGCATTGGAATTGGATCCGGCGAGGGTGGGGGTACGCCTGGAGGTTCTCCCGGCGGAGTCTCCGGCGGGGCAGGCGGCCGGGCCGGCTCGGGATTGGGATTGTCCGGCAGTGGATTCGGGTTGTTCGGATCGGGATTGTCCATCGATCACTCCCCTGACATCTGTGGCCTGATCTCCGCTCAGAGTGGGTTGTCGCAGCGGCAATCAGGCTCTCTTGTCCTAAACCAAGGGGAAGCAAAAGCGTTCCCGATTCCGAGGCCAAGCGCGGTGCGAATCTATCGGGCGGTTCCCAGGCTGGCATACATTCCGTTGGTGCGGAATTGCGTCGGGTTGATGCCGTAGAGGCGGCGGAAGACCTTCGAAAAATAATTGGCATCCTCGAAGCCGCACATGATGGCGACTTCCTTGACCGGCAGGAAATCGGCCTTCGTCAGCAACTTCGCCGCGCGCTGCAGTCGCTGCTGCAGCACGAATTCGGCGGGCGGAAGACCTTCACTCTCGGCGAAGCAGCGCGAGAAATGCGCGCGGCTCAGGCCGCTGATCTCGGCGAGATCGGCAACGCGGAGCGGCCTGTCGAGATTGGCCTTGATGTGATCGATGACCGGTTGCATGGCGCTCTTGTCGTCGGTGACGGCATGCGAGCCGAAGACATCGTCGTAGAGCGCCATGGCGGCTTCATAGGCGACAGCCGAGGCGGCTCCGGGCGAGACCGCGCCTGTGATCAGGCGTACGCTGCAATCCGCGAGATGATCGATCGTCGAGGGCTTCAGCCGAAGCACCGGACCGACGGCGGCAAGGATCGACTTGTGAATGCGCAGTGCCTCCTCGCCGTTCATCGATATCCAGAAGAATTCCCAGCGTTCGCCCCTGGCCAGCCAGTAACGGTGGTTGTGCGGCACGAGAACCAGCAACGTATCGCCCCTTTGCAGACGGTAGTTCCGGTTCTCGTAGCGCAATCGGCCGATGCCGCTGATCGTGTGCTGGAGCACGGTAAACGGCGTCTGGCCGCGCCTGCGCCCATCCCAGTCGTAGACCTCGTTCTCGCGCACTTCATAGCCCGTGCTTGTCGGCATGGTGTGCAGGCGCTGGCGGCCGCGCGGCAGCGATACCGTCCTGCCCGCCGGCCCGGCGTCGATCAAGTTCCGCAGCACAAAATTACCCCTAAAAGCATAATCCTTCTCTGGTCGCGTGCTGAATTAGGCGCATAATCCCTCGAGGAAAGCAAAAGAAACCGCGGTCAAAGAGCGGACGGGAGGAAGCGCCGGAGTCCAGCCTGCACGCCATGGCAGGCGGGCCAGGCCTGTTTTCGCCGCCTTTGCCCTAACATTCGATCAGGTCGAGGTGAGACTGATGAGTTTCAAGATCGCTATCATCGGTGCGGGAAGCGTCGGCTTCACCAAGAAGCTCTTCACCGACATTTTGTGCGTTCCTGAATTCAGGGATGTCGAATTCGCGCTGACCGATCTCAGCGAGCGCAATCTCCAGATGATCAAGTCGATCCTCGACAGGGTCGTCGAATTCAACAGGCTGCCGACCAAGGTTACAGCAACGACCGACCGCCGTGCTGCCCTCGAGGGTGCCCGCTACGTCATCAGCTGCGTTCGCGTCGGCGGTCTCGAAGCCTATGCCGACGACATCCGCATTCCGCTGAAGTATGGCATCGACCAATGCGTCGGCGACACGATTTGCGCCGGCGGCATCCTCTACGGCCAGCGCAACATTCCGGTGATCCTCGATTTCTGCAAGGATATCCTCGAAGTCGCCGAGCCTGGGGCGAAATTCCTGAACTACGCCAACCCGATGGCCATGAACACCTGGGCGGCGATCGAATATGGCAAGGTCGATACCGTCGGCCTCTGCCACGGCGTCCAGCACGGCGCCGACCAGATCGCCGAAGTGCTCGGCGCCAAGTCGCGCACCGAACTCGATTACATCTGCTCCGGCATCAATCACCAGACCTGGTTCATCGACCTGCGTCTCAACGGCCGCAAGATCGGTAAGGACGAGCTGGTTGCCGCCTTCGAGGCGCATCCGGTCTATTCGCAACAGGAAAAGCTGCGCATCGACGTCCTGAAGCGGTTCGGCGTCTATTCGACCGAAAGCAACGGCCATCTTTCCGAATACCTGCCCTGGTACCGCAAGCGGCCGGACGAAATCACCCGCTGGATCGACATGTCCGACTGGATCCACGGCGAGACCGGCGGCTACCTTCGTTATTCGACCGAAACGCGCAACTGGTTCGAAACCGAATTCCCGCAATTTCTGGAATCCGCCGCGAGGCCGATCGATCCTGCCAAGCGCTCCAACGAGCATGCCAGCCATATTCTCGAGGCGCTGGAGACGAACCGCGTTTATCGCGGTCATTTCAACGTCAAGAACAATGGCATCATCGCCAACCTGCCGCAGGATGCGATCGTCGAGTCGCCCGGCTTCGTCGATCGCTTCGGTATCAACATGGTGGCCGGCATCACGCTGCCGGAGGGCTGCGCCGCCACTTGCATTTCCTCGATCAACGTCCAGCGCATGTCGGTTCATGCGGCAATCTCCGGCGATATCGACCTGCTGAAGCTCGCGGTCCTGCACGACCCACTGGTCGGCGCGGTTTCGACCCCGGAAGAGGTTTGGCAAATGGTGGACGAGATGGTCGTCGCCCAGGCCCGCTGGCTGCCGCAATATGCCGATGCGGTGCCGGCCGCGAAGGAACGGCTTTCGAAATCCAGGGTCAAGACCCGAGAATGGGCCGGTGCGGCACGGCGCGACGTCCGTTCGATCGAGGAATTGCGTGCGGAAAAAACGGCTCTCAAGCAGGCCGTCTGAATTTCATCGGGACGGATTGCGGTAAAGTTTCGGAGGGATTTTCGGCGCCGCACCGTCTGCATAGCGTTCGAGGAGAAATGGAGCGGCGTCAACGCGCTCCTGAACAACAGGGAGGAGAGACGATGAGGAATTTTCGAAACATTGGCATTCTCGCAGGGCTGGCGCTTGGCGTCTCGGCCTCGGCGCTGAGCGCATATGCATCCGAGCCGACCGTGCCGCCGGTGCCCGCGCAATTTCCCGCCGAGGGAAAGATCAAATATGTCGCGCGCGACTCCATCCTGGAGTTCAAGGCACTTCCAGAATACCACGAACCCGATTGGGTCACCGACAAATACGTCAAGCCAGGCAAGCTGCCGCCGGTCAAGGACCGGCTCCCGAAGGAGCCGCTGGTCTTCAAGACCGGCAACATGCCGGACGGCGTCGGCGTCTACGGTGACACGATGCGCCATGTCATCGGCGGCCGGCCGGAGGGCTGGAACTACGGCGCGGGGCAGACGCAAGGCTGGGGCGGCATCGACATCGGCCTCTCCGAATGCCTTACGCGAACGGCCCCGCTTTTCCAGGTCGAAGCCAAGGACACCGAGCCGCTGCCGAACCTCGCCAGGGGCTGGGACTGGTCGAAGGACGGCCACACGCTGACGATGCATCTGGTCGAGGGCGCGAAATGGTCGGACGGCGTTCCGTTCAACGCCGACGATGTGATGTTCTACTGGGACGACGAGGTGATCGACCCCAATGTCTCACCGCTGAACGGCGCCACGCAGGAGACCTTCGGCGTCGGCACGACGCTGAAGAAAATCGACGACTACACCGTCGAGTGGACCTTCAAGGACGCCTTTCCGAAGCAACACCTCTACGCCATGGCTTACGGCAAGTTCTGCCCCGGACCGTCGCACATCCTCAAGCCGCAGCATCCGAAATACTCGAAGAACACTTACGAGCAGTTCAAGAACGCGTTCCCGCCGGAATATATGAACATGCCCGTGATGGGTGCCTGGGTGCCGGTGGCATACCGCCCCGACGACATCATCGTCATGCGCCGTAATCCGTACTATTGGAAGGTCGACGAGAAGGGCAACCAACTGCCGTATCTCAATGAACTGCACTACAAATTATCGACCTGGGCCGACCGCGACGTTCAGGCGGTGTCGGGGGCGGCCGACATCTCCAATCTGGAGCAGCCGGAGAATTTCGTCGCCTCGCTGAAGCGGGCGGCGCAAAAGGACGCGCCGGCCCGGCTTGCCTTCGGTCCGCGGCTGATCGGCTATAATCTGCGGATGAACTTCTCCGCCAACGGCTGGGGCAATCCCGACGAGCGTGGGCAGGCGGTTCGCGAGCTGAACCGCAACGAGGATTTCCGCAAGGGCGTTACCATGGCGCTCGACCGCAAGGCGCTCGGCGACTCGCTGGTCAAGGGTCCGTTCACCGCCATCTATCCGGGCGGCTTCTCCTCGGGTACGAGCTTCTACGACCGGAAGTCGACGGTCTACTACCCCTTCGATCTCGAAGGCGCCAAGGCGGAACTCGCCAAGGCAGGCCTGAAGGACAGCGACGGCGACGGCTTCGTCAATTTTCCTGCCGGCACCGCCGGCGGAAAGAATGTCGAGATCGTGATGCTCGTCAACAATGACTACACCACCGACAAGAGCCTCGCGGAGGGCGTCGTCGGCCAGATGGAGAGGCTAGGTCTTCGCGTTGTCCTGAACGGGTTGAACGGCGTCCAGCGCGACGCGTCCATGTATTCTGGCCGTTTCGATTGGATGGTCAGGCGCAATGATGAGGAGCTCACCTCGGTCGTACAGAACACCGAGCAACTGGCGCCGATCGGCCCACGCACAAGCTGGAACCATCGCGCTCCGGAAAACGGCCAGGTCGATCTGATGCCGTTCGAGAAGGACCTCGTCGACATCGTCAACAAGTTCGTCTCGGCGCAGGACAACGACGAGCGCGCCAGCCTGATGAAGCAGTTCCAGAAGATCTCGACGCAACACGTCTATACCGTCGGGCTGACCGAATATCCCGGCGCGCTGATCATCAACAACCGCTTCTCCAATATCCCGCAGGGAACGCCGATCTTCATGTTCAACTGGGCCGAAGATTCGATCATTCGTGAAAGGGTCTGGGTCGCTGTCGACAAGCAGCAGAAATATGAACTGTTCCCCGAACAGCTTCCCGGAAAGCCCGGCGACAAGGGTCCGACGAACTGAGTTTCCTCCCCTGACTTGAAAATTCCCGGCCGCGCTGCTGGCGCGGCCGGGACAAAGCCAGCGGCAAGGGGATAACTGAAACCGAGCGAGGAGAGAAACGGCCGATGCTGCGATTTCTGCTTATGCGCATAGCATCCGCATTACCGGTTCTCGCCATTTTGAGCGTGGTTACCTTCGCGATCATCCAGGCCCCGCCGGGCAACTATGCCGACTACATCCGCTTGCAGCTCATCAACCAGGGTGGAGCCTCCTTTGCCGAGGCCGATGCGCAGGCGAAGGCTTATAGCGTGGAGCATGGCCTCGATAAGCCGGTTCCGCTCCAATACCTGAACTGGATCGCCGGCATCGTCACCCGCGGCGACTTCGGCTACAGCCTGTATTACAACAAGCCCGTCGCCGACGTGGTGGGCGAGCGGCTGCCGCGCACGCTGCTGCTTGCGCTTGTCTGCCATCTCTTGGCTTCGGTGCTGGGCATCGGCTTTGGCATCTGGGCGGCGACCAGACAGTACAGCTGGATCGACAGTACGCTGTCAGCGATTTCCTTCCTCGGCATGACGGTGCCGCGCTTCCTGATGGCCCTGATCATCGTCTACCTGCTGGTCTTCCAGTTCAATGTGTCCGAGATCGGCAGCTTCTTTTCGCCGCAATTTGGCGGGGCGCCGTGGTCCTGGGCGAAGTTCGTCGATCTCGTCCGGCATGTCTGGCCGGTTGTCGCCATCGCCACCTTTGGCGGGCTCGCCTACAACATGCGGGTGATGCGCGGCAATTTGCTCGACACGCTGAACGCGCAATATGTCGAAACCGCTCGCGCCAAGGGTCTCAGCGGTGGTGCGGTCGTGATGCGCCATGCGGTGCCCAATGCGCTGCATCCGCTGGTCATGTATCAGGGCGTGGTGCTGCCCTATATGCTGACCGGCGAGATCGAGACTGCGATCATCTTTGCCCTGCCGACCGTCGGCCCGGCGATCGTCGGTTCGATGGCGGTTGGCGACGTCTATGTCACGGCGACCTTCATGATGGTGCTGTCGGCGACGCTGATCGTCGGCAACATCATCGCCGACATGCTGCTCGTCATGCTCGATCCGCGTGTGCGCCAATATGCAGGGTCCTGAGATGCTTGTGTTCGAGCCCTCGCTGCCGCCACTTGCCGAGGAGCCGGCCAAGATCAAGCCGCGCGGCAATGAGAGCTACATCGCACTCGTCTGGCGCCGCCTGAAACGGTCCTGGACCGGCATGGCCGGGCTCATCCTGGTCGCGTTTCTGGTGCTGCTGGCGGTGTTTGCCGACTTCTTCGCACCGATGGATCCCAAGGTGACCGATGTCGGCTTCGCCCCGCCGCAGATGATGAGCTTCCATGACAAGGACGGCAACTTCGTCTTCCAGCCACGCGTCTATGCCCTGGCGGATTCGGAAGACCTCGACCCGGTTACCTTCCAACCCGTCGTCGGGCCGGACTACGACCATCCGCGGCTGCTCGGCTTCTTCGTCAAGGGAGCGGAGTACAGACTGCTCGGCCTGCTTCCCGCGAACCGGCACTTCTTCGGCTCGACCGACGGCCAGCCGGTGCACTTCCTTGGCACCGACAAATTCGGCCGCGATGTGCTGGCTCGTGCGATTTATGGTTCGCGCATCTCGTTGATGATCGCATTGACCGTGGTTTTCATCGTCACCGTGATCGGCACGACGGTCGGCATGGTGTCGGGTTATTTCGGCGGCACATTCGATGTCTGGGTCCAGCGCTTCGTCGAACTGGTGCTCGCATTTCCGCAATTGCCGCTTTATCTGGCGCTAACGTCGCTGGTTCCGGTGACGGCGCCGACAAATGTCTTCCTGGCCTTCGTGATCGTCGTCATGTCGGCGCTTGGCTGGGCGCAGATGTCGCGCGAGGTGCGCGGCAAGACCCTGGCGCTGGCGCGAATCGACTACGTCCGTGCGGCGATGGCGGTCGGCGCCACGGATGGCCGCATCATCATGCAGCACATTTTCCCAAACGTGATGAGCCACGTGATCGTTGCCGTCACATTGGCGATCCCCAGTGTCGTCCTGCTCGAATCCTTCCTCGGTTTTCTCGGCTTCGCGGTGAAGCCGCCACTGATCTCCTGGGGGCTGATGCTGCAAGACACCGCCACCTATTCGGTCATTGGCACCTATCCCTGGATACTCTCGCCGGTCGGCTTCGTGCTTGTCACCGTCTTCGCGTTCAACGCGCTTGGCGACGGACTGCGCGATGCAGTCGATCCTTATTGACGTGACATGATGCAACACGCGCTCGTCAAATCTTTCGCACCGCCTGTCCGGCTCGACCATGATGGACGTTCGGAAAACCCGGTCATCGATGCCCGCAACATCGCCGTCGATTTCAAGGTCGAGCACGGCATGGTGGAAGCGGTCAAGGACATCTCCTTCCAGCTCTATCGCGGCGAGACGATCGCCATTGTCGGCGAGTCCGGATCGGGCAAGTCGGTGACGGCGCGCACCGTCATGGGACTGTTGTCGAAGCGTGCGGTCGTGTCGCCGAAATCGACCGTCGAATACAATGGGGCGAACATCCTGAAATTTTCCGAGCGTGCCCGGCGCAAACTGCGCGGCGACCGCATCTCGATGATCTTCCAGGAACCGATGAGTTCGCTCAACCCGATCTACACGATCGGCAGCCAGATCGTCGAGGCGATACGGGTGCATCGCAAGATGAGCCGCAGGCAGGCCGAGGCAAGGGCGCTCGAGCTGCTGCAGCAGGTGCAAATTCCTGAGCCCCAGGCGCGGCTGAAGCAGTATCCGCACCAGCTTTCCGGCGGTCAGCGCCAGCGTGTGATGATCGCCATGGCGCTGGCCAACGATCCGGACGTGCTGATCGCCGATGAGCCGACGACGGCGCTCGACGTGACGGTTCAGGCGCAAATCCTCAATCTCATCCGCAACCTGCAGAAGAAACTGCGCATGGCGGTGATCCTGATCACGCACGACCTGACCGTGGTGCGGCAGTTCTCCGACTATGTCTACGTCATGCAGCATGGGGAGATGCGCGAGCACAATGTGACGGAGAAGCTGTTCGCCAATCCGCAGCATCCCTACACATGCCACCTGCTTGCCTCCGAGCCGCGCGGCCAGGCAAATCCGTTGCCGGAAGGCGCCGACGTCATTCTTGAGGCCAAGGGTGTGCGCGTCTCCTTCATGCTGCGGCACGGCACGTTCATGAAGCCGGATCTGCGCGAACTTGTCGCCGTCGACAGCCTCAGCCTGACCCTCCGGCGGCACGAGACGCTGGGCCTCGTCGGCGAATCCGGATCGGGCAAGACCACGTTCGGCGAGGCGTTGCTCAGGCTCAACACCACGGACAGCGGCGAGATCTATTTCGATGGCCAGCCGATCCATGGCTGTTCGCGGGCGCAGATGCGGCCGCTGCGGTCGCGCATGCAGGTCGTCTTCCAGGACCCGTTCTCGTCGCTCAACCCGCGCATGACGATCGGCCAGATCATCGAGGAAGGGCTTGTCGTCAACCGCATCGGCGCCACGAGGAACGATCGGATCGAGCGGGTGCGCGAGGCACTGATCAGCGCCGGCATGCCGGGCGATATCCTGTCGCGCTTCCCGCACGAGTTTTCCGGCGGCCAGCGCCAGCGTATTGCGATTGCCCGCGCCGTCGCGCTCGAACCGGAATTCATCGTACTCGACGAGCCGACATCGGCGCTGGATCTCTCGGTCCAGGCGCAGATCATCGAACTGCTGCGCAAGCTGCAGCGCGAACGGGGCCTGAGCTACATCTTCATCTCGCACGATCTCAAAGTCGTGCGGGCGCTGTGCCATCGCGTCATCGTCATGCAGCACGGCCGGATCGTCGAAGAGGGGCCTGTCGACGAAGTCCTGTCCCATCCCAAAACCGCTTACACCGAACGGCTGGTCAAAGCCGCTTTCGAGGTAGCCTGATTGTTATGCCGGAGGTTATTGTGGCAAGAAATCCCAAGGTCGCTTTCATCGGAGCTGGCTCGACGGTGTTCATGAGGAACATCGTTGGTGACATATTGCAGCGTCCGGCTTTATCCGGCGCGACGATCGCACTGATGGACATCAATCCGCAAAGACTTGAAGAAAGTGCAATCGTCGTTGGCAAGTTGATCTCGACGCTTGGCGTAAAGGCCAAAGCCGAAACCTATTCGGACCAGCGCAAGGCGCTGGCGGGCGCCGATTTCGTCGTCGTCGCCTTCCAGATCGGCGGCTACGAGCCCTGCACGGTCACCGACTTCGAAGTTCCGAAGAAATACGGGCTGCGCCAGACCATCGCCGATACGCTCGGCGTCGGCGGCATCATGCGAGGCTTGAGAACCGTGCCGCATCTGTGGAAGATCTGCGAAGACATGCTCGCGGTCTGCCCGCAGGCTATCATGCTGCAATATGTCAACCCGATGGCGATCAACACCTGGGCGATCGCGGAGAAATACCCCGACATCAAGCAGGTCGGCCTCTGCCATTCGGTGCAAGGCACGGCAATGGAGCTGGCGCATGATCTCGACATTCCCTACGAGGAGATTCGCTATCGCTCGGCCGGCATCAATCACATGGCCTTCTACCTGAAGTTCGAGCATCGCCAGCCGGACGGCACCTATCGCAACCTCTATCCGGATCTGCTGCGCGCCTATAGCGAAGGGCGGGCGCCGAAGCCGGGGTGGAACCCGCGCTGCCCGAACAAGGTGCGCTACGAGATGCTGAAGCGCCTCGGTTACTTCGTCACTGAAAGCTCCGAACATTTCGCGGAATACACGCCCTATTTCATCAAGGACGGGCGCGAAGATCTGATCGAGAAATTCGGTATCCCGCTCGACGAGTATCCGAAGCGCTGCATCGAGCAGATCGAACGCTGGAAGGGGCAAGCGGAAGCCTATCGCTCGGCTGACAAGATCGAAGTGGAGCAGTCGAAGGAATATGCGTCCTCGATCATGAATTCGGTCTGGACCGGCGAGCCGTCGGTGATCTACGGCAATGTCCGCAACAATGGCTGCATCACGTCATTGCCATATAATTGCACGGCCGAGGTGCCGTGCCTCGTCGACGCCTCCGGCATTCAACCCACCTTCATCGGCGACCTGCCGGTGCAGCTTACTGCGCTAATCCGCACCAATATCAACGTCCAGGAGCTGACGGTCCAGGCGCTGATGACCGAGAACCGCGAGCACATCTATCACGCGGCGATGATGGACCCGCACACGGCGGCTGAGCTCGACCTCGACCAGATATGGTCGCTGGTCGATGATTTGCTGGTTGCGCATGGCGATTGGCTGCCGGCCTGGGCGCGCGGAGTGCGCAGCGTTCGGGCGGCCTGAGGCGCAGGGCTGTCTATTTCACTCGCCTATGCCGACCATAAAGCCCGCTTTGAAAGCGGCGCGGCGTTGCCGGCCGATGTCTCGAAATCGAAGAGCTTCTGCGTCACCAGTGCAGCCGCCCCTCTTGCCCAGGAATTGTCCTCCCAGTCCAGCAGCATTGGCGGTGCTTGTCGAAAGGTGTTTTGCCCGAGCATCACCCGCATCGGGCCAAACAGCGCGTCGCCAAACGATACCGCTTCACCGCCGACAACAATGACCTCCGGGTCGGTGATGTTGACAAGATTGGCGAGATGCCGGCCGATGCCACGTCCGGCTTCTTCGAGAATGGCGACGGCTCGCGGTTCGCGGTCTGCCAAGGCTTCCATAAGGGTCGCTTTGCAATCCGCTTCGTCGTGCCCGGTGGCTTCGCGCCATGTGCGCAGGATCGCCGGCTCGGCGTAATAGGCCATCAGGCAGCCGCGTTTTCCGCACTCGCAAAGGCGGCCGTTCTCCTCATAGGAGGTGTGACCGAATTTGCCGGCAGCACCGTTCGCACCGCGATAGAGTTTGCCTTCGAAGACGAGCGCACAGCCGATCCCGACGCCGATCGCCAGCACCGCCATATTGCGGTGCTGGCGTCCGAGGCCGAAGAGTTGCTGGGCAATGGCGTAGGCATTGGTGTCGTCCTCAAGCCACACGGGGACGTCCACCCGTTCCGCCAGCATCGGGCCAAGGGGAACGTTGTCCCAGTTATAGCGATTGCTGCGGATACACACGGCCTTCTGGTTGTCTATAACGCCAGGCATTGAAACGCCGATCCCGGCAAGCTTGGCGCCGGGCCGATCGACAATCGCAATCAGCTCCGGCACCGCCTTGGCCAACGCCTTTGTAATACGGTCGGGATCGCTGTCCGAGAGCTTGACGCGCATGGAACCCAGCGGATTGGTCGCAAGATCGGTGACCACGCATTCGACCGACCCGACCATCAGCTTGAAACCTATGGCGAGGCCGTTTGCGTAGTTGATATCCACCGGGATAGGGCGGCGCCCGGCCGAGCCCACAACTGTCTTGCCCTCGATCAGCAGGCCATCCTCGATGAGGTCCGCCACGACGAAGGTGACGGCCGCCGGACTGAGGCCGGTAACGGACGCTATGTCGGCCCGGCTGCGCGGACCCTCCTGCCGCAAGAGATTGAGGATCAGTCTCCGGTTCATCGCCCGGGTCGTGCTCGGGTCACCCTTGAGCTTCACGGATTTATTCCTTAATTTTGTAAATTAATTATTGCCTCTCGATCAAACATATGCGTAAGTTTGCCCAACTGTTCAACACCCGAACCGGGGTTAACGAAAATAATCCGGTTCATACCGGCAGCCACCGCGCTCTGAAGGAGCGGGCAAGCATGTTGTCTTGCCCGGGAGATGCGTTGTCGGGTTCGCACAGCGCCGGGTGAGGGGGACGACCGCGTCGGCCGCGATGCCGGGCAGAATTAACAACAAGGGAGGAGTGACAATGACGTTCAAGTGGATCGAAAAGCCGTCGACGCGGCGCAATTTCCTTAAGGGAGCCGGTGGCGTTTCCGCCGCGGTGCTCACGGGCTTTCCAATGCCGGCACTCAGCCAGTCGAGCGAAGTCACCATCATTTCAGATGAAAACAATGCCGATGCCCTGCAGATTTTGCGGCGCATCGCGGCCGATTTCGAGAAGCAGTCAGGCACCAAAGTTGTGATCAACAACATGGATCACGAGGCCCACAAGACCGCGATCCGCAACTACCTTGTGGCCGGCGCGCCGGATGTCTGCTTCTGGTTCTCCGGAAACCGCATGCGTGCCTTCGTCAACCGCGGCCTGTTCGACGACATTTCGGATCTGTTCGAGAAGGAAAAATACAAGGACGTGCTGGGTGCTACGACCGGTGCCGTCACGGTCGACGGCAAGCAGTATGGACTGCCGACCGGCGGCACGATGTGGGGCATGTTCTATCGCAAGGACGTCTTTGCCGAGCACGGACTTACGGTACCGGCGACCTGGGACGAATTCCTCGCTTACGGCCAGAAATCCAAGGCCGCCGGCCTAATCCCCGTCAGCATCGGCACCAAGGAACTCTGGCCGGCGGCCGGATGGTTCGATCAGATGAACCTGCGCATCAATGGTCTCGACAAGCACTTCGCCTTGATGAACGGCAAGATGGCCTATACCGACCCGGCGCTGAAGCCTGTTTTCGACCACTGGGAGGAGCTGATCAGGCAGGGTTTCTTCACGCCGGATCAAACCTCGTTCGGCTGGCAGGAGGCCGGCGCCTTCCTCGCCCAGAAGAAGGCCGGCATGATGAACCTCGGTGCCTTCGTGAAGGCTACTTTCCCTGAGCAGGATCTCGAGCAGCTGACATTCGCGCCTTTCCCGAAGATTGACGCCGCCCTCGACCGCTACGAAGAATTCTCGGTCAATTCGGTCCACATCCCGGCCAACGCCAAGAACAAGGCGGGTGCCCGCGAGTTCCTCGCCTTCTTTTACCAGCCGGAAAATTTCGGCCCCTATCTGGAACCTGGCGGCAACGTTCCGCCGCGCAACGACCTTCCAGCCAGCAAGGACCCGCTGGTCAACGCGGCTGTGGAAAGCCTCAAGACGGTGGCCGGCACGTCGCAATATTACGACCGCGACACCGATCCCGACATGGCCCAGGCGGGTCTGGTCGGTTTCCAGGAATTCATGGCCAAGCCGGAGCGCCGGGATGCCATTCTTCAGCGACTCGAGGGAACCCGTCGCCGGATCTTCAAGATCTAGCGCCTCCCAGCCGAGGGGAGCGGGGTCTTGCCCGCTCCCCGATGCGTTCCGGTGAATGAGGTCTCCCAAAATGACGAAGCTTTGGCGCCGCCATCGCTGGTGGCTGACACCGACACTTCTGATCCTGCCCGCTGCTGTGCTGTTTTCCGTCGTCATTCTGGCCTCTGCGGTCGAGAGCCTATGGATCAGCCTGCACGAATGGGACGGCTTCAGCCCGATGGTCTGGATCGGCCTTGGCAACTACCGCGAATTGTTCGCCGACCCGCAGTTCTATGTTTCGCTGAAGAACAATCTGATCTGGCTGGTGATGTTCATGCTGGCGCCGCCGCTCGGCCTCGCCATCGCGCTGCTCGTCAGCCAGAAAATCCGCGGCATGCGCCTGCTCAAGTCGCTGTTCTTCATTCCGCTGGTGCTGGCTTCGGTTGCCGTCGGCGTTGTCTTCACCTGGGTCTATACGCCGGAATTCGGACTTCTCGCCCTGATCTTCCGCACCTTCGGCGCGACCGCCCCGGCAGTGCTGTCGGATGAAAACTTCGTCACCTTCGCCGTCGTGATCGCAGCGTTGTGGCCGCAGATCGCCTTCTGCATGGTGCTCTATCTCGCCGGCCTCAACAATCTCAGCGAGGACCTGATCGGCGCCGGGCGGGTCGACGGCGCCAGGGGCTGGAACATGCTGCGCCACATCGTGTTGCCGCAGCTGACACAGGTCACCTTTATCGCCATCGCTGTCACCGTCGTCGGCGCACTGCGTTCCTTCGACATGGTCTCGGTGATGACCAGCGGCGGCCCCTTCGGTTCGTCCGAGGTGCTTGCCTATCAGATGTTCGAGCAGTCCATCTTTTCCTACCGCTTCGGCTATGGCGCGGCCATTGCCTCGGTGCTGTTCGTGATCATGGCGGTCTTCATCGCCTGGTACCTGACGCGGATGATCCGCGCCGATGAAAGGGGCGGCTGATGTTTCCCCGCCCGATTCCCGAAACTGCTATTTGGCAGCGTCGCCTCTATGTCGTGCTGGTGGTCGGCATCCTGATTGTCTGGCTGGCGCCGCTCTTTGCCATCATTCTTACCTCGTTCCGCTCTACGCAGGATGTCATGGGCGGCAATCTGTGGGGCTGGCCGACCCAATTCGGCCTGGTCGACAACTACACGGCAGTCTTCACCCAGACGCCGATGGCCCGCTACTTCCTCAACAGCCTGACGATCACCATCCCCTCGGTGATCGGCGTTCTCATCTTGAGCACGCTCGCCGGGTTCGTGCTCGCCCGTTACCGATTTCGCGGCAACATGCTCGTCTTCGCCCTGTTCGTCGGCGGAAACTTCCTGCCGCACCAGATCATGATGATCCCGGTCCGCGATCTCATGGTGCGGCTCAACCTCTACGACACGATGTCGGCCCTGATCATCTTCCACATCGCCTTCCAGACCGGGTTTGCAACACTGTTCATGCGCAACTTCATCGCCGCCTTGCCGGGAGAGCTGTTTCAGGCAGCCAGGGCCGAGGGCGCGACACCGTTTCAGACATTGGTACACGTCGTCGTCCCACTGGTACGGCCGGCTCTCGCGGCGCTTGCCATCCTGCTCTTCACCTTCATCTGGAACGATTATTTCTGGGCGGTCGTGCTCACCATCAGCGATACCGTAAAACCGGTCACCGCCGGCCTTGCCAATCTGCGCGGCGAATGGGTCTCGGCCTGGAACTTGATCTCGGCTGGAACCATCGTCGTGGCTTTGCCACCAGTCGCCATGTTCTTCCTTATGCAGAAGCACTTCATCACCGGCCTCACAATGGGAGCGGTCAAGGGATGAACGACCATGGCTTCAAGGCGTCGCCCATCCGATTCGAAACCGATTTTGCAAGCAGGGCTCCATGACCAGTCTTGAACTCCGGCAGATACAAAAGAATTATGGCACCTATCATGCACTGCGCGGCATTGATCTCAGCGTCGAACAGGGCGAGTTCATTGTCACCGTCGGGCCGTCCGGTTGCGGCAAGTCAACGCTGTTGAAGATCATTGCCGGGCTTGAAACCGTTTCGACCGGTGAAATTCTCATCAACAACCGTGATGTCACCACCACCGAGCCGGGTGAGCGCGGCATTGCCATGGTTTTTCAGTCTTATGCGCTTTACCCGCATATGACCGTCGCCGAGAACATGGGTTTCGGCCTGCGCATGGCGCATCGCCCCAAGGCCGAGATCGATGCCGCCGTGCTGCGAGCCGCCAAGATCCTTCGCATTACCGACCAGCTCGACAAGCGGCCGAAACAGCTTTCCGGCGGCCAGCGTCAGCGTGTGGCGATTGGCCGTGCCATAACCCGCTCGCCCGACGTGTTCCTGTTCGACGAACCGCTATCCAACCTTGACGCAGCGCTGCGCACGCAGATGCGCGTCGAGCTTTCCGATCTGCACGCCAGGCTCGGCGCCACCATGGTCTATGTCACGCACGACCAGACCGAGGCGATGACAATGGCGAGCCGTATCGTCGTGCTCAATCGCGGCTCGGTCGAGCAGGTGGGCGCTCCGCTCGAACTCTACCGCAATCCGGCCAATCTCTTCGTCGCGGGCTTCCTCGGCGCACCCCGAATGAATTTTTTCGAAGTGACCGTCGCCGCTGTCTCCGGCGGCGCCGCCACGCTGTCGACCGCCGGTCTTTCTCCTTTGGCTGTCGAACTGACGGAAGCGGCATCCGTACAGGTCGGCGATAGGGTGACAATGGGGATTCGGCCGGAGAGCATCAGCCTGGCCGCGGAAGGGACAGCGAGTTTTGCAGGACGGGTGCGGCTGGTCGAGCATCTCGGCCGCGAGACCATCCTCTATGCCGACGCCGGCCCGCTGCAATGCGTCAGTTCTGAAAGCGGCAGCGGCAACGTCACCGTCCAGATCGGCCATGCGAGCGCTGTCTCTGCCGACGCGACCGTCGGCTTAAAGGTCGAGCCGCGTGACGTCTATCTCTTTTCCTCTGTCGATGAGCGGACCATCAGTGCCCGTAAACCCACCATCACCGACTGACCTGCAGGAGTATCCTTCGTGAACAAGACTTCAAACGGCCGCGCCCTGTCGGTCTGGCGGACGATCCAGACCGACCGCTTTCTGGTCGGCGCGCCGCATTACCCCGAGCATGTGGACGAGAGTTACTGGGACAATGACGCCAGGCGCATGGCCGAGGCCGGCTTCAACGTCGCCCGCCTCGGCGAATTCGCCTGGCACATTTTCGAACCGCGTGAAGGCACCTTCGATTTCGACCTGTTCGACCGGGCAATCGAGGGCCTCGCGCGTCGCGGCGTCAACACGATCCTGTGCACGCCGACCGCCACCCCGCCGCGCTGGCTGACCGCAAAGCATCCGGAAATCCTGCGGCTTGATGGAAATGGCCGGTCGATGGGCCACGGCTCGCGCCAGTATGCCGACACCAGCAGCCCGGTGTTTCGCGACTATAGCCGCAAGATTACCAGGGCGATGGCGGACCACTACCGCGACAATGCAAATGTCATAGGCTGGCAGACCGACAACGAACTCAACACCAGCATGCCGGAATCCTATTCGCCGTCGGCATTGAAGGAATTCCAGGCTTATCTCCAGGAAACCTACAAGACGATAGACAGGCTGAACTTCGCCTGGGGTGGCGATTTCTGGGCGACGGCTTACGGCGATTTCAGGGAAATTGTCTTCCCGCTGGATTTTTCCCCGTCCTTTCCCGGTCCCGGTCACCTCCAGGACTACCACCGTTTTCTCGCGTTTTCGACAGCACGGTTCCAGCACGACCAGGTCGAGATCCTGAGAGCCACGAATGCCGGTTGGTTCATCTTCCACAATCTCGGCGGATTGCGCGATATCGATTTTCGAGGCCAGTTCTCCACCGATCTCGACTTTGTCGGCTACGATATCTACCCGTTCCTCTATGACGAGTTCTTTCGCCTCGGCAACCACGCCAAGATCCAGGCACTGCATCTCGACATCTGCAGGGGATTTTCCGGCAACTACATAGTGCCGGAACAACAGTCGGGTTTTGGCGCCCAGCCGGGCTTCTGCACGCTGACGCCGGAGCCGGGCGAAATGCGACGCATGGCGATGTCGTCGGTTGCGCGTGGCGCCGATGGCATCATGTTCTTCCGCTGGCGTCCCGCGCATTTCGGCGCCGAGATATACTGGATGGGCATCATCGATCACGATGATGTCGCTCGCCGCCGCTATGACGAAGCGAGGCAGTTCGCCACCGAGATGATGGCGCTTAAAGACAAGATCCTAGGCACCCATGTGCGGATGGATGTCGGCATCGCCGGCTCGGACTTCGACAATCAGGAAGCCCACAAAACCTTCCCGATCGGCTTGCCAAGCCCGCAGGACGACGCAACCTTGCTGCATCAGTATTGCTATGACCGCGGCATCGCCTGCGGCTTCATCCACCCGGAAGACGATCTGTCGAAGCTCAAGGTGTTCTACGTGCCGCATTGGGTGATCTGGAAGGACAGCTGGACCGAGCGGCTGCAAGTCTTTGCCGAAAATGGCGGTACCGTCATCGTTGGCGCGCGCACGGGAACCCGCGACGAAAACAACCACGTCATCCGCGAGACAGCGCCGGGCCGGTCGCTGTCGAAGCTGACCGGTGTTCGCGTCGAGGATTTCGGGCGGCTGGCGGCACCTGGGGCCAATGGCCTGTTCAACACCATGTCGCGCTCCGGCGGGCTCGTCATTCCCCCTGACAGACCGGCCGAATCCAGCCGCCGCATCCGTCGTTATACCTTCGGCAACCACGAGTTCGATGCCGGTTATTTCTATGAGAACCTCGCAGTCGAACCGGAAGTCGAAATTATCGGGGTTTGGTCGAACCGCTACGCGGTGGGAGCGCCTGCAATCACTTCCCGCGCCGTCGGCAAGGGCCGTGTGCTCTATGTCGGCACCTACCTGACTCCGGAACTGACGGCTCAGCTCGCAACCCGCACTTTCGCCGACGCGAACGTGGAGCCTCTGGTTCCGGATCTGCCGGACGGCGTCGAGGTGACGATGCGCGAGAATGATGAACGCCAGCTTCTGTTCATGCAAAACATCAAGGACACGCCGGTTGCGGTAACCGGCGTTCCCGCCGGCAGCAACCTGCTCGACGGCAAAAGGCCTGTCTCCGGAGTGCTGACCCTGGACGGCTATGGCTGTGCTATCATCGAATTGATCTGATGCGATACGATATGCCGCCAGCAGGTTCAAGATAGAAGAAGAGGGAGGTCAGTTTCCAGTCCACAGAATATCGAAAATGGTGAGAGCGTTGATTTTTTGGTAATGTTCTACTGGGAGATTTGGTAGACTGTTGACAGAGGAGGAGAAATTCTGTGGACGAGATGCCGCAAACTACTCGGAATTTGCGTTTCTCCCTGGCGCTTGGAATCGTGTCCTGGCTGTTGCTCGGTTCGTCGGTTCGTCAGTTCGTCGGTTCCGGCCGCGGCTGCCAGGCTTTCCCCAGCGCAGGCTTCGGTCGTTACGGCGGAGATAGCAAAGCTCAAACATCCTGAGGAGCGTGCGCTCGCCAAAGGTTGGACGGATGCGAAGAAAGTAGCCGAGTTCATCTGCCGCCCAGCTGCCATGAAAGCGCTAAAGCATCGCATCAAGGGTGTCGATCGGGTGTTTCTGGGGACCGACGATCCCAGCACGCTGCAGCTCGTGAGCAACCGTCGGCTGACGGGCAGCGGCCAGGCCCGAACGGGCGACGACTGGCAAGCCTTCAGCTTTTCCTGCGGGCTGAACCCACAGACCGGGAAAGCCATATCTTTCGAGATTGCCCCCTTGCCGTCAACCGGTTCGGTTCCCGCTGCCGAGGACAAGCCCGCGCCTAAATGGCCGCGTTACTTCGGGCCTGGGCCAGTGCGTTCTCCCACCTTCAATCCAAAGAAGTGGCCTGGTCAAACTCCGTAGCTGCGACGAGCACGGCGTTTGCCGATGCGCCTCTACCCGGATTGTGAAACCAGCCGGACCGAAACGATGCCGGCGAATGGCCCTAAAGTCACGCAAAGAATGATGAACGGCGAACAGCTGTTGACGCTGGAGCAAAAGGGTAATGTCGCACAGGATATTCACATCCTAAATAGAGCTCTTGCGCCTTACAACTGGCAGGATTGTCATAAAACGTTCCAACGATTTTCATGACATGGCAAGACTGTTCTGCTTTTCGGCGAATGCCGCCATTGCGGAACGGCCCCGACTCGCGAACTATACATGGGAGGCGAGCCGACCAACTGTCCGGTCCGGCACTTGGCCAGTCGGGGAGGCGGTATGAACGGCAGGGTTTCGCGGCGCCAGTTCATCGCGGCGGCTGCCGGCGCGGGAATTTCGGTCAAGGTCGGTTTTCTGGGTCGGCCTGCATCGGCGGCGCTCATTGCCAATCCGTCGGACGGTTCGCTGAACTGGATCGGACCGGATGGTCGGCCGCGCTTTCGGATGGATGCCGTGGCCAAGGTCACCGGCGACAAAACCTTCACCCGCGATTTTCGCGCCCGCGACGTGGCGGGCTGGCCGCAGGAACAGAGCCACGCCTTCCTGATCCGTGGAACCCGCGCCGACGCCCCGTTCGCTGGACTGGACCTCTCGTTGCTGGGAGAGGATCTCAAGCCCGACCGGCTCGTTCTCGGCGAAGACCTAGTCCGCGATGGCCTTGCGCCGCCGGAAACAACGGCGCCCGGCTTCTATGGCGACATGTTCCTGGTGCCGAAAGGGCGCACACCGCGCCTGCTTGGCCAGCCGGTCGCGCTCTTGATCTACAAGGATTTCGCGCGGTTCGACGCGGCGAAGCGGCTGGTCCGTTTCGCCGACGACGTCGTGCGCTGGGGTGCGGTCAGCGGCTACGACACGCCACGGCATTACGGCGCCGGCCGTTTCGTGCGCATCGGTGGCGCAACATCGGATGATCCCGACATTTATGCCCCCCCTCGAAGGCACGACGATCTACGGCGATTTCGACGGAGATCAGGTCATCTGGCCGAAGCCGGATCAGGGCGGCGATGCCGCCGCGCGTGCCATGTGGGCGGCGGGCGAGATCGAGCGCGAGATTGCGGCTGCCGGCGACGACGCATTGGTCCTGAAGCGAAGCTATTTCTCGCAGTCGGTCGACGCCTCGGCGATGGAGGCCGACAACGGCAATGCCTGGTTCGAGCCGGCCAGTTCGACGTTGCACGCAATCATAGCAACCCAATCGCCCCTACGAGGTCGCGACCTCAACCCTGGCGATGCTGTCGAAATCGCAATTCGCACTCAAGGCGCTAGATCTCTCGATCGGCTATACGGTTGGATACGGCACCAAGGACCACTCGATCTTTCCCTATTACGCCGTCCTGGCAGGCCTCTATGGCGACGGGCGGCCGGTGCGCCTTGCCAACGACCGGTTCGAGCAGTTCCAGATGGGGCTGAAGCGCCACGCCTTCTGGATGGAGAACACGCTTGTCGTCGATCGCTCCACGCACGCCTTCCGCATCATGAAGGGGAGCTATCGTACGGATGCTGGTGGGCGGCGCAATTTCTCGCCCGACGTCGGCAACGTCGGCGCCAGCGCTTCGCAGAGTATCTATTACCTACCGAAGAGCGATTTCTCGGTCGAGGTCCGCGCCTCGCGCGCCGTTGACGCCGGCTCGACGCGTGGATACGGCACGCTGCAGACCATGGCGGCGACCGAGATGATGGTCGACGAGGCGGCCGAACTGCTCGGCATCGATCCGATCGAGCTTCGCCTCAAGAATGCGTTCAAGACCGGCATGAAGAACTCGCAGGGTGCCATTCCCGGCGGGGCGCTGAGGACGGAAGAGATCCTGGAGCGGGCCCGTGCCCATCCGCTCTGGAAGGATCGCGCCGCGAAGAAAACTGAGTTCGACACCGCTAATCCCGGCAATCACTATGGCGTCGGTTTCGCGCAGGTGCAGAAGGATTACGGGACCGGAGCCGACGCAGCGGTGACCACGCTGTCGCTGGATCCGTCCGGTCGGTTGGCGATGCGGCACAACGGCAACGATATCGGCACGGGCCTGACCACCTCGCAGGCGGTCATGGTCGCCGACATCATCGGCCGGGTGCCGGACGAATGCGCCTTCGGCGTCGTCGACTGGCCGGAAATGCCGCTCGTTTCGACCGAGGAGCCCTATACAACGCCACAGGACAAGGAGGATGCGCTGGCGCAGAATCCGCGCTGGACGCCCTCCTTTGTTTCACCGATGAGCGCTTCCAACAGCGCCTATTTCGTCGGCCACGCAACGCGGACGGCGGCGCGCGCACTGCTGCGCCTGTCGCTCTGGCCGGCGGCAGTCGCGCTCTGGTCGAGCGGGCCGGGTGGCGGGCAGGCGCGGCCGCTCGCGATCGATATCGCGGATGCGCGGGTGGTCGATGGTAGGCTGACGGCCGGTGGAATGGAGCCGCTCGGACTGGAGCAACTCGCGGCAGCGGCGCACAAGCTTGGCCTGGTCACGGGCGTCAGCGTCCATGTCTTCAACCGCTGGCAATGGGCGGAGGCGGTGTTCGACGTGCCGAATGTCGGCACGGTCCGGTTGCCAGCCGATGCACTGTCGGCGTGCTATGGCCAAGGCGCGCCGGCTGAATTGAAGGCCCTGATGACCTCGGATGGCTTCCATTTCCTTGACCGGCGTGAGGTGTTCTACCCGCCGGTGCAGCGCCTGAATGCTGCCGTCACCTATTACACCGGGATGGCGACGATCGCCGAGATCGCCGTCGACACCGCCTCAGGCGAGGTGAAGCTCCTGTCACATCATTCGATCCTCGAATGCGGCACTCAGGTCGTGCCGGAACTCGTCTCCGGTCAGATCCAGGGCGGTCTGGCGATGGGAGTCGGGCACGCCTTGCTCGAGGAGTTGCCACTCTATGAGGACGGCCCCGGCGACGGCACCTGGAACTGGAACCGTTATCGCTTGCCGCATGCAACAGATGTCGCGGTCTGGACGCAGACGTCGGAGGTGCTGCCGCCGCTTTCTGAAACCGATCCGCCGAAGGGAATGGCCGAGGTAGTGATGATCGCGATCGTTCCGGCGATCGCCAATGCCGTGAACCATGCCATCGGCAGGCGCTTCTATCAGACGCCGATCACATCCGAGAAAATCCTGGAGGCCCTGTCGTGACCCTCGCCACGCGACCACTCTCCATGACCGTCAACAATCGGACGGTCGGCCCGGTCGATGTGCCGGACGATCTGATGATGATCGACTTCCTGCACGAATATCTGAACCTTACGGGATCGCGGCTCGGCTGTGGCCAGGGCATCTGCCATGCCTGCGCGATCATCCTCGATGGGCCGGATGGAAGCTCCCGGGAAATCCGGAGCTGCATCACCGGAGCGCATTTCTTCGAGGGCAAATCTGTCCGCACCATCGAGGCACATGCCGAACGCGACGCGAACGGCAATGTCGTGCGCCTCTCTCCGGTCCAGCAGGCCTTCATCGAGCATTTTTCCTTCCAGTGCGGCTATTGCACGCCGGGCTTCGTCACCGCCGCGACCGTGTTGATCGAGCATCTGAAGACGGCGCCCGTCCGGCGTGCCGACGTCGAACAGACGATCGAGCAGGCGCTTGCGCCGCATATCTGCCGTTGCACCGGTTATGTCCGCTATTACGAGGCCGTTCGTGACGTGATCCTGAGCACGCCCGGGCTGGTACAGGGCTGAGGCGCGATGATGAGGCGCCCCTGGATATTCCGCCTGCCGCGCTTTCTAATTCTCGGTCTGGCGGTCACTGTGATCGCAGCGCTGGCGGTCTTCCTCGGCCTGTTCGAAAAGAGCGCCGTCAGCGCGGTGGTCGATAGGCCGTTGTCAGCCGAGGAGATGCAAAAATTGGCTCCGCAGGGCCGGTATCTTGCCCAGGCGGCCGATTGCGCCGCCTGTCATACGGCGCCGGGCGGCGCGCCCTTCGCCGGCGGTCTCGCCTTTGCCATGCCCTTCGGCACGCTCTACGCCTCCAACATTTCGCCGAACAAAGAGACCGGCATCGGCGCCTGGACCCGGGCCGACTTCCATCGAGCCGTCCGCGACGGCGTCGGGGCGCATGGCCGGCATCTTTATCCGGCCATGCCCTATACGTCCTATCGGCGGCTCACGGAGGCAGATGTCGATGCGATCTACGCCTTCCTGATGACACGCGAGCCGATCCGGCAGGCGAATCGGGCGGGCAGCTTTCCGTTCCCCTATGTCCGCCGGTTCATGACCTTCTGGAACCTGATTAATCTTCCCTCCCGAACGGTTGCCGAGGACGCGGCCAAATCGCAGGACTGGCATCGCGGACGCTATCTGGTTGATGCACTCGGCCATTGCGGCGAATGCCACACGCCACGCGATTTCACCATGGCCACGATCCCGAGCCGATATCTCCAGGGCGCGCGGATCGACAATGTCGACGCACCGGACATCACCACGGCCAGTCTGGCGCGGTTCGGCTTCGACCGCGACGGTCTCGCCGCTTACATGCGCGCCGGGCTTGGGCCGGAGGGGGTGATGAGCTTCGGCATGTTCGACGTGGTGCACAATTCGACACGGCATCTGGACGAGGCGGACGCCAAGGCGATGGCGACCTATCTGATCGGCGAGGCGGCGTCCGCACCCGAACCCGGCAAGCCGTCTGCCGCGACCGAGGCTGCCGCCGGCCGACGCGTCTATGTCGAGGCCTGTTCCGGCTGTCATGGCCTGAACGGCGAAGGCACGCCGCATGTCGCGCCGGCAGTGACCACCAATGTGTCGCTGCGCCTGCCGAGCGCCCACAATTTGCTGGTAATCGTGCTGGACGGCCTTCCGGCTCGCATCTATCCGCACGGCGAAGCGCGGCAGGACATGCCGGGCTTTCGTGAACTGCTGACCGACCAGGAAGTCGTGGATCTCGGCAATTACTTGCGCGTCAAGTGGGGCGGGACCAGTCCCGACATTACGCCGCAAAGCGTCGCGGACGTGGCAAAACGAAACTGAGTAAGCCTGATCCTGGAAGTCGACCGGTATCGGCAGCTCACAGGCTGGTATCGCCATTGCCGTTGCTCACATTCGATGCCGGCAGCTACACTACCGTTTCGACCATCGAGATCGATGGCGGCATCTCGTTTCATCGTTGTGAGCGCCATGAATTTCGACATCCCCGTCCGCACCGAGGCCTTCCGCAGCCGGATCGCCGATTTCGTCGAGCGCGAAATCCTGCCGCTCGAGGCAGACAAGGCTTCCTATGACGGCCATGGCAACATCGCGCTGCCGCTGCTCGAAACGCTGCGGCCAAAGGCGAAGGCGGCTGGCCTGTGGTGCCTGCAGTTGAAACCCGAGACTGGCGGGGCGGGCCTTTCCAAGGTGGATATAGCTGTCTGCTATGAGGCGATGAACCGCTCGATCTTCGGTCCGGTCGTGTTCAATTCCGCGGCTCCCGACGACGGCAACATGATGGTGCTGGAACGGTTGGGGACGCCGGAGCAGAAACAGAGATGGCTGAAGCCGATCGTCGATGGCAAGGTGCGCTCGGCTTTCGCAATGACGGAACCGCATCCGGGCGGCGGGTCGGACCCGTCGATGATCATGACCAGAGCCGAGCGGCGCGGCGACAGATATGTCGTCAGCGGCCGCAAATGGTTTATCACCGGGGCGCAAGAGGCGAGCCATTTCATCCTTGTCGCACGCACCTCGGACGATCCGCGTCACGGCCTTTCGGCCTTGCTGTTCCACAAGGACCAGCCGGGCTGGCGGATCCTGCGGCGCATCGAGATCATGGGACCGGAAGAACATGGCGGCCATTGCGAGCTGGAATTCGACGGGCTTGAAATCCCGGTCGAGGACGTGCTTGCCGGCGAAGGCAGCGGCCTCAGGGTTACCCAGGTCCGGCTCGGTCCAGCGCGGCTCACCCATTGCATGCGCTGGCTCGGCCTTTCCAAGCGCTGCGTCGAAATCGCGCGCGCTTATGCCGCCGAGCGTAGCGGCTTCGGGCAGCTTTTGGCCGACCGCGAGAGTATCCAGCTGTTGCTCGGCGACCTTGCCATGCGCATCGAGATCGGTCGCTTGCTGGTGATGAAGGCGGCCTGGGAGCTCGATCGCGGTGGCTTTGCCCGCAAGGAGGTTTCCATGGCCAAGATCCAGGTCGCCAATGTGCTGCATGACGCCGCCGACGTGGCGATCCAGATCAACGGCGCCCGCGGCTATTCGAAAGACACTGTGCTCGAATGGATCTACCGCTATGCCCGCCAGGCTCGCCTGGTCGACGGCGCCGACGAGGTTCACAAGATGGTGCTCAATCGCTTCCTCAACGAGGAAGGTACAGGCTTCTGGCGCTGGCATGTCGAAGCCGGCACGCAAGATGACACAGGTCGCAGCGGGAACGGCTGAGCCGGCAATGAGGACGGATTTCGATCCAACGCGCCTGGAGGATTTTCTGAGAGCGCATTTTGGCGATGGCCAGATGTCGCTTGAGCGGATCGTCGGCGGCCAATCCAATCCGACCTATTTCGTCGACTATGGCGGCCGCCGCATGGTGCTGCGCAAGAAACCTCCGGGACCGATCCTGCGCGGCGCTCATGCCGTCGATCGCGAATACAGGGTGATCGAAGCGCTCGCGGAGACAGAGGTGCCGGTGCCGCGGCCGGTGCTCTTTCACGACGGCGACGAGCCGCTTGGCACGCCGTTCTATCTGATGCAGCGGCTCGACGGCCGGGTGTTCCACGATGGTGCGTTGCCGGGACTGGCGCCGGACGAGCGGCGCGGCATCTATTTCGGCATGGCCGAGGCGCTGGCAAAGCTGCACGCAGTCCGGCCGGAAGAAGTCGGGCTCGGCGATTATGGCCGTCCCGGGAACTATTTTGAGCGACAGATCGCGCGCTGGACCAGACAGTTGCGGGAATCGCCGAGCGAGCGCATCACCGCGCTCGAAGCCGTCGCCGAATGGCTGCCGCGACATCTTCCGCCAGATGACGGCCACGTCTCGATCGCGCATGGCGACTTCCGATTCGGCAATCTCATCTTCCATCCCGAGCGGCCCGAAGTGATCGGCATACTCGACTGGGAGTTATCGACGCTTGGCAATCCGCTTGCCGATCTCGGCTTCTGCTCGATGCCCTGGCATTCCTCGCCTGACGAATATGGCGGCATCCTCGGCCTCGATCAGGCCGCGCTCGGGATTCCGACACAACGCGAATTCCTCGATCATTACTTCGCCCACGCCGTGCCGACGGCGCCGCTGCAACGGTTCCATCTGGTGTTTGCCATGTTCCGCTTTGCGGTGATCTTCGTCGGCATCGCCGACCGCGTGCTGGCCGGCAGCGCGGTTGCGGCCGATGCGGCGGATGTGGCACCGCTGGCCGGCCATTTCGCTGCACGCGCCATGGAAGTCATCGACGGCGCGCGGCCCTGGTGAGGAGAGGCTGGCAATCGGCTGAGCGAGCCGCACGCGATACGCGTTCAGTTCATTCGAACTTCCGGTTCCGCCAGCAGTGGAATCTCCAGGCCACGCCGCAAGCCGGTGGCGACGACCGACACCCTGAATTTTCCGGCGAGTGCCTTGTCGAAGATGGCGCCGACGATGATGTCGGCATCGTTGTCGACCTCCTCGCGGATGCGGGTAGCCGCTTCATCGACCTCGAACAGCGTCATGTCCATGCCGCCCGATATCGAGACAAGGACGCCCTTGGCGCCCATCATCGAAGCTTCGTCGAGCAGCGGGTTGGCGATTGCCGCTTCCGCCGCCTTCTTGGCACGGCCTTCTCCGGCGGCCTCGCCGGTTCCCATCATGGCGCGGCCCATGTCGCGCATCACCGACTTCACATCGGCGAAGTCGAGATTGATCAGCCCTTCCTTGACGATCAGATCGGTGATGCAGCCGACACCTGCATAGAGAACCCGGTCGGCCATGGCGAATGCGTCGGCGAACGTGGTTCTGGCGTCGGCGATCCTGAACAGGTTCTGGTTGGGGATGACGATGACGGTATCGGCGCTTTCGCGCAGGCGCTCGATGCCGTCATCGGCAGCATGCATGCGGCGCCTGCCTTCGAAGACGAATGGCTTGGTGACGACGGCGACGGTCAGTATTCCAGCTGCCCGCGCTGCCTGCGCTATAACAGGCGCGGCACCTGTTCCGGTTCCACCTCCCATGCCGGCGGTCACGAAGCACATATGCGTTCCAGCAAGGTGATCCATGATCTCGTCGATGGATTCCACGGCCGCGGCACGGCCGACCTCGGGCAGGGACCCGGCGCCCAGACCTTCGGTGATATGAGCGCCCAACTGGATCAGCCTCGTTGCCTTCGACATGGCAAGGGCCTGGGCATCGGTGTTGGCGACGATGAATTCCGCGCCCTGCAGGCCTTCGGCGATCATGTTGTTGACGGCGTTGCCGCCGCCGCCGCCGACTCCGACGACGGTGATCTTGGGCCTCATCTCCGAGATTACCGGCCTCGTCGCGGTGTTCATTGCCGTTCTCCCTGGATACGCCGAGTGGTCGCTGGAAGCTTGTCCCGGGCGCACTGCGAAAACTTTGAACCGGGCAGTGCGAATCAGAACAGCCCAGAATGCAGGGAATCAGAGCGCGGAGCGGGCTGCAAGTGCGCGATGTGCCTCTTAGGCGACTTGCGCCTGAAAGTTCACGCATTGCGCCTCAGATCGTGGCGCGGGCGCCGCACGCTACAACTTCGGCGCGAGGCGCTGCGCGACATGATCGGCAATCGCCAGGCAGGAGGTCAGGCCGGGGCTTTCGATGCCGAACAGGTTGAGCAGGCTGTCCACGCCATGCACCGCCACGTCCTGGATGACGAAGTCGGCATTGGCCTCACCGGGACCGGACAGTTTTGGCCGGATGCCGCTATAGGCGGGCTGCAGGCTGCCATCGGCCAGGTCCGGCCAGTATTTGCGGATCTCGCTGTAGAAGCGCTCGCCACGAGCTGGATCGACGCGATAGTCGAGTTGATCAGTCCATTCGACGTCCGGCCCGAAGCGGGTGACGCCGTCGAGATCGAGCGTCAGATGAACACCGAGTCCGCCTGGTTCGGGTACTGGATAGATCAGCCGCGAGAAGGGCGCCCGGCCGGCCACCGAAAAATAATTGCCTTTGGCGTAATGGAGCTTTGGCACGAACTGCTGATCTAGCCCTTCAAGCGAGCGGGCAAGCGCTGCGGCGCTAAGCCCGGTCGCATTGACGAAGCGTGTGGTAGCGATCTCGAAGCGCTCGCCGCCGGTAGCGTCCACCGTGTCGAGCACGACGCGGCCCGCTTCGATGCGGCCGGCGGCGACGCGGGTGTTGAGGCTGAGTGCCGCCCCGTGCTCCTCGGCATCAGCCAGCAAGGCAAGCATCAGGGCATGGCTGTCGACGATCCCGGTGGCCGGCGACAGCAGCGCCGCCGTGCACTTGAGGCTGGGCTCCAGCGCATGTGCCTCGGCTTCGCTCAAGGGCGCCAGGTCGCCGGCGCCGCAAGCGCGCGCATTGGCCCGGATCGAGGCGAGCACCGGCTCCTGTTCGGCATTTGTGGCGACGATGAGCTTGCCGCAGCGCAAATGCGGGATCGCACGCTCGTCGCAGTAGCGATAGAGCTTTTCCCGGCCCGCCACGCAGAACCGGGCTTTCAGCGATCCAACTGGATAGTGGAGGCCGGCGTGGATGACCTCGGAATTGCGCGAACTTGTTCCGGTGCCGATGGCGCTCTCGGCTTCCAGCACCAGCGTGTCGATGCCGCGCTTCGCCATCTCTCGCGCGATCGCCAGGCCAACGACGCCGGCGCCGACGACAATGCAGTCGATTTGGTCCACGATCAGGTCAAGCCGAAGTTCTGCATGCGTCCATCCATCCGCTGGCCCTGTCGAAAGCGCTTGACACTATATCGTTCGAGAAAGATGCATCAAACCGCATAATGCACGGGGCCTGCCGATGCGGACCCACACAGGAGCCATCATGGACGCACGACCGAACTCCCCCGAAGCCCGCGACATAAGCTTTCACATGCATGGCTACACCAACGCCCGCAAGCATCAGGAGGCAGGGCCGCTCGTCATCGAGAAGGGCGACGGCATCTATGTCGAGGACCTCGCCGGCAACCGCTATATCGAGGCGATGGCCGGGCTTTGGAGCGTCGCGGTCGGTTTTTCGGAGAGGCGGCTGGTCGATGCGGCGGTACGGCAAATGTCGAAGCTGCCTTACTATCACGACTTCGGCTCCAAATCGCATTCACCGCTGATCGATCTTGCCGAGAGACTGGTGCAGATGGCGCCGGTGCCGATGGGCAAGGCGTATTTCACCAATTCCGGCTCCGAGGCCAACGATACGGCCATGAAGATGATCTGGTACCGGTCGAATGCGCTCGGCCAGCCGGCGCGCAAGAAGATCGTCAGCCGCAAGAAGGGCTATCACGGCGTCACCATTGCCTCGGCGAGCCTGACCGGACTGCCCAACAACCACATCTCGTTCGATCTGCCGATCGCCAATGTGCTGCATACCTCGACACCGCACCATTGGCGCGAGGCGCTGCCGGGTGAAAACGAAGAGCAGTTTTCGAGCCGGCTCGCCGACGAGCTGGAAAAGCTGATCCTGGCCGAAGGACCGGAAACCATCGCCGCCTTCTTCGGCGAACCGATCATGGGTGCTGGCGGCGTCATTGTTCCGCCTTCCGGCTACTGGGAAAAGATCCAGGCGGTGCTGTCGAGATACGACATCCTGCTGGTCGCCGACGAGGTGATCTGCGGCTTCGGCAGGACAGGTGAGATGTTCGGCTCGCAGACCTTCGGCATCAGGCCCGACATCATGGTGCTGTCGAAACAGATCTCTTCGTCCTATCTGCCGATCTCGGCCTTGCTGATCAACGACAAGGTGTTCCAGCCGATTGCCGACGAAAGCAATCGTATCGGCACCTTCGGCCACGGCTTCACCGGCGGCGGCCATCCTGTTGCGGCAGCGGTCGCGCTCGAGAACCTGAAGCTGATCGAGGAGCGCGACCTTGTCGGCAATGCGCGTGCGGTCGGCGCGCATATGCAGAAGCGGCTGCGCACGCTCGCTTCGCACCCGCTTGTCGGCGAGGTGCGCGGCATCGGCCTGATCGCGGCGGTCGAACTGGTCGGCGACAAGGCGAACAAGGCGCCGTGGGGGAAGACCGGTGAACTGGGCGGGCTCGTCAACGGCTTCATGCAGCAGAACGGCGTCATCTCGCGCAATATGGGCGATGCGCTGGCTTTCTGCCCGCCGCTGATCATCACCGAGCCGCAGGTCGACCAGGTGATCGACGCGTTTGAAAGATCGCTCGAGGCTGCCGTCAAGCAGGTCCGATCGCCAAGCTGATCGCGCTATTTAGCGATGCCGACCGCATCCGGCACGACGACCAGCTTGCCAACGAAATCCTTGGCGATGAAATCGGCTTGGGCGCGATGGAAATCGGACAGCTTGTAGACGCCGCCGACCAGCGGCCGGATCTTCTTCTCCTCGATGTAGCGCACGATGCGGCGGAAATCCGCCCGTGTGCCCTGGCTCGAGCCATGCAGTTGCAGCTGTTTCAGATACATGGTGCGCAGATCTAGCTGCACGACGGGGCCGGCAATTGCACCAGCCGTGGTGTAGCGGCCTTCCGGCCTCAAGATGCGCAGGAGGTCGTTGAAGATCGCGCCGCCGACCAGATCGGCGACGACGTCGATCGGCTGGCCCCCGGTCGCCGCGCTGACGGCGGCCGGCAGATCGGTAACGCCACGGGTGATCACCGCCTCGGCGCCGATGTCACGCACGGCCTGTTCCTTGCCCTTGCCGGCAATTGCATAGGGAATGGCGCCGCGCGCCCGCGCCAGCTGCACGATGCCGGAGCCGACGCCGCCCGAGGCGCCGGTGACCAGCACACGCTCGCCGGCTTTCAACGCGGCGCGTTCCAGCATCTGCTCGCCGGTGAGATAGGCGCAGCAGAAAGTGGCGAGCTCGACATCGCTAAGATCGGTGTCGACGACATGGGCGTTCTCGGCAGGCACTGTCTGGTATTCGGCATAGCCGCCGTCGCGGCCATGGCCCATATAGTCGATGTCGGCCAATGAATCGTCGTCGCGATTGTAGATAGAGAAATCGACCATTACCCGCTCGCCGATGCGGGCCCGCGACACGCCGTCGCCGACGGCAACGATGTTGCCGACCGTGTCGGTGCCCTGGATGCGCGGGAAGGTCAGCGTATTGCCCTGTCGACGCCAGGTCGACACAGCGGCGGCATCCTCCTCAGTGCCATACGCGCCCTGTCGCACCCAGACATCGGTGTTGTTCATACCGCAAGCGGTGACCTTGACCAGCACCTCACCCGGGGCGGGCGAGGGTACTTTGACGTCGGTGCGGTAGACGAGCTTTTCCGGTCCGCCGTGCCCGATCAACTGCACGGCGGCCATGGTGGCGGGGATGGTCTTGGTCATGGCATTCATGTCGGTTCTTCAGATGTTGGCATGTCGGTTCTTCAGATGTTGGCAAACACGCTCTTCACCGCATCGGCCGTCTTGGAGACGACGATGTCTGCCTCTTCCCGCGTCAGGCAGAGCGGCGGCGCAAAACCGAGAATGTCGCCCTGCGGCATGGCGCGGCCGATGACGCCGCTTGCCGCAAGCGCGGTCGCGATCTGCGGACCGATCTTCTGCGAGGCATCGAAGAACACGCGATCGTTCTTGTCGGCGACGAACTCGATTGCCGCCAGCATGCCGTCGCCGCGCACCTCGCCGACGTTTTTGTGGCCACCGACGGCTTTCGTCAGCTCGGCGCGGAAATAGGCGCCGGTCTCGCCGGCGTTCCGTACTAGGTCCATCTCGTCGATCAGTTCCAGGTTGGCGACGCCGGCGGCGACGCAGATCGGATGCGCCGAATAGGTCCAGCCATGGCCGAGCGAGCCGAGCTTGTCGGAACCCTGCACCAGCACCTGCCAGACCTTGTCGGAGACGATGACTCCGGAGAGCGGCGCATAGGCCGAGGTCAGGCCTTTGGCGATGGTAATCAGGTCGGGCTTGATGCCGTAATGGTCGGAGCCGAACATGGTGCCCAGCCGGCCGAAGCCGGTGACGACCTCGTCGGCAACCAGCAGCACGTCGTACTTCTTCAGCACCGCCTGGATCTTCTCCCAGTAGCCGGCCGGCGGCGGCACGATGCCGCCGGTGCCGAGGATCGGCTCGCCGATGAAGGCGGCGACCGTTTCCGGCCCTTCGGCCAGGATCATCTCCTCGAGCTTGTCGGCGCAGTATTGCGAAAACTGCTCCTCGCTCAGCGAGCGGTCGGCGCGGCGGAAATAGTAGGGCGCCTCGGTGTGCAGGACCGGCGCACGCGGCAGGTCGAAGGCGTTGTGGAAAAGGTCGAGGCCGGTCAGCGATCCGGTCATGATGCCGGAGCCGTGATAACCGCGCCAGCGCGAGATGATCTTCTTCTTCTCGGGCCGGCCGAGCACGTTGTTGTAGTACCAGATCAGCTTGATGTTGGTTTCGTTGGCGTCGGAACCGGAGAGCCCGAAATAGACCCTCGACATGCCTTGCGGCGCGCGGTCGATGATCATCTTGGAAAGCGTGATCGATGCCTCGGTGCCGTGGCCGACATAGGCATGGTAATAGGCGAGGTTCTTGGCCTGTGCGGCGATGGCGTCGGCGATCTTCTGGCGGCCATAGCCGACATTGACGCAGTAGAGCCCGGCGAAGGCGTCGATGCTCTTCTTACCGGTATTGTCCCAGATGGTGACGCCTTCGCCACCGGCAATCACACGCGTCGGGCTCTCGCCACGCGCATGGGTGCCCATATGGGTCGAGGGATGGAAGAAGTGATCGCGATCCCAGGCGGCGAGTTCGTTTGACTGGTCGAGCATTTTTTTACTCCTGAGAAAAATGTGTCGGGCGCGGCTCACGCAACGTCGAGGCAGAGATATTTGAGATCGGTAAAGGCTTCGAGCCCGTGACGCGAGCCCTCGCGGCCGATGCCGGACTGCTTGACGCCGCCGAAGGGGATCGGCGCGCCGGTGATCTTGAAGCGGTTGATGGCGACCATGCCATAGTCGAGCGCGCGACCCATGCGCAATTGCCTGCCGCCATTCTCAGTCACGACATAGGCAACCAGGCCGTATTCGGTGGCGTTGGCGCGGGCGATGATCTCGTCCTCGCTGTCGAAAGGCGTCACTGCCGCAACCGGACCGAAGGTCTCCTCGCGCATGATCAAAGCGTCGTCTCCAACGTCGGCAAGCACGGTCGGCTGGTAAAACAGCGGCCCGGCCGGATGGCGCTTGCCGCCGGTCAGGCAGCGCGCGCCTTTGGCGAGCGCATCGGCCACCTGCTCCTCGACCTTCTTGACGGCGCGTTCATGCATCAAGGGTCCGATTTCGGTGTCGTCAGCCAGGCCATTGCCGGCCCGCAATGCCTGGACGCGTTTGGCGAAAGCAGCGCAGAACCGATCGTATAGCGGACGCTGGACATAGATGCGGTTGGCGGCGAGGCAGTCCTGGCCGGAGGTGGCGAATTTGGCGTCGACCGCGATGGCCACAGCCTTGTCGAAATCGGCGTCGGCGAAGACGATCAGCGGCGCATGACCGCCGAGCTCCATCACCAGACGCTTCATCGTCGGCGCACTCTGCGCGGCGATCAACCTGCCGACCTCGGTCGAGCCGGTGAAGCTCATGGCGCGAACGCGCGGGTCTTCGCACATCCGCCCAACGATGGTCGAAGCCTTGCCGGTGAGGACGTTGAACACGCCAGCCGGCAGGCCGGCACGTTCGCCAAGCTCGGCCAGCGCCAGTGCGGACAGCGGCGTTTCCGAGGAAGGGTGCGCGGCGATGGTACAGCCGGCGGCAAGAGCGGCAGCCGCCTTGCGGGTCAGCATGGCCGCTGGAAAATTCCACGGCGTGACCACGCCGACGACGCCGAGCGGCTCGCGCCGCACCATCATCTCCGCGCCCGGCAGATGACTGGTGACGCTTTCGGCGTTGAGGCGTTTGGTCTCCTCGGCATACCATTCGACAAAAGAGGCGGCGTAGTCTATCTCGCCGAGCGATTCCTTCAGCGGCTTGCCTTGTTCTAGCGTCATCAGCAGCGCCAGGTCATTTTTGGCGGCGATGATCAGATCGAACCATTTTCGCAGTATTTTGGACCGTTCCTGCGGCAGCAATGCGCGCCAGGCAGGAAAGGCGCGCGATGCCGCATCGATCGCCAATGTGGTCTGCCGGGCATCGAGCGCGGCAACGAAAGCGACGGTGGATCCGGTGGCCGGATCGCTCACCTCGAAACTCTCCGCGGTCTCGCTTGCCGTCCAGTGGCCATCGACATAGGCGAGTTCGCGCAGCAGCCGTCGGTCGGCGAGGCGATCAAGCGCTTCATGGCGCTGCGAGCGGGCAAAATGTGCGGACATCATCGGGCTCCCGGTTCGGGTGATGCCGCAAGACTATCTCTGCCGCGCAAACAGAGAGGCTGTTTCGGTGCCTGCACGTAGAGAGATTGTCTCTATTGCATCGCCCGGGCAGACGATCTCTCCTGTATCAGGAAGATGCGGGCAGCAGATCGGCCACTGGCAGCACACTCTCCTCCTTCACCGTCTTGGTGACGATGTAGGTGAAATAGCGGTCTATGCCGATCTCGCGTTCGAGCAGAGTGTCAATCAGCCGCTGATAGGCGTCGATGTCGCGGGCCATCACCTTCAGCAGGTAATCGACGCCGCCACCGACAGACCAGCAGGCGACGATCTCGGGGATGTCGCGGATGACGCGCTCGAAACGGTCGAAATCGGCCTGGCGGTGGCTGGCCAGCGTCACCTCCATCAGCACGGTGGCGACCGGCGCGATGGCACGCATGGCGATCCTGGCGTGATAGCCGGAGACGATGCCGGCCTTTTCCAGCTTGCGCAGCCGCATCCAGCACGGCGTCGGCGACAGGCCGACCTTCTCGGCCAGCGCCAGCTTGGTGATGCGCCCGTCGCGCTGGATGGCGTCGAGGATTTTCAGGTCGATCGGATCGAGTTTCGCTGCAGCCATGATCGTCCACTTCCAGTGCCGGACACCATGATGGCGCATTATTTCGATTGTCAATTGCACTGATTTCGATCTCTAATAAGTCATGACATTATGGCGACCAGATCCCGCTCTTATCCGGCGGCCGGCCTACCAATCGCTCGCCGACCAGTTCGCGCGGGCCATCCATGACGGGCGCCTGGCCAATGGCGCTCGGTTGCCGACACACCGGCAGTTGGCCGACGATCTCCAACTTTCCGTGCAGACGGTCAGCCGCGCCTATGAGGAGCTGATCCGCCGCGGGCTGGTGTCCGGCGAGGTCGGCCGCGGCAGCTTCGTGCAGACGCAGCGCCGCGAGCCGGAGCCGCCCTATTTGCCGGAGCGGCTGGGTGAGGTCATCGACCTCTCTATCCTGAAGCCGGTCTGCGAACCGATGCATCTGGAGCGGCTGAAGCAGGCGCTGGGCTGGCTCGCCGAAAACCTGCCGTCGAGCTCGGCGCTGTCGTTCAGGCCGAACATGGTGTTCCCGCGCCACCGCGCGGTGGGTGTCGAGTGGCTACGCTTCTGCGGCCTCGACGCGTCGCCGCAGAACATCAGCCTGACCAACGGCGCCACCGCAGGGATGACAGTGGCGCTGATGAGCGTGGCGCCGCCCGGTTCGACCGTCGCCACCGAGGCGATCGGCCATCACACACTGATCCCGCTGGCGCGTTATCTCGGTTTCAACCTCGAGGGTTTGCCGATCGACGACAATGGGCTGATCCCGGAAGCGCTGGACGAGGCCTGCCGGCTGTCGGACATCCGCGCGGTGTTCGTGCAGCCCTCGGTGATCAACCCTACGGCGACGCTGATGGACGCCGCCCGGCGCGAACAGATTGCCGCCGTTGCGCGCAGGCATGACATCGCCATTATCGAAAACGACGTCCTCGGCCCGCTGGTCGAGGACCGGCCGCCGCCGGTCGCGGCGTTTGCACCCGAGCGCACGCTCTACGTCACCTCCTTCACCAAGATCGTGGTGCCGGGCCTGCGCATCGGCTATCTCGCGGCACCCGATCGTTATGTCGCCGCGGTTGCCAACCGCCACCTCGTCTCGAACTGGATGGCGACGCCGCTGGTGGCCGAGATCGCCACCAAATGGGTGACCGACGGCACCGCGATGGAACTCGTTCGATGGCAGCGGATGGCTTTGCGGCGGCGTCTGGACATCGCCGCCGAGGCGCTCGCCGGAGTGGACTATCGGGCTCATCGCGACGGGCTGCATGTCTGGCTGCAACTGCCCGATGATCGCGGCGAGGAAGGCTTTGTTTCCCAGGCCCGCCTGCAGGGCGTGGCGATCGCGCCCGGCACGTCGTTTCGCATTTCGCAGATGCCTTGGCATCCAGCCGTGCGGATTTCGCTGGGCTCGACCACGGAGGGGGAACTGCGTGCCGGTCTCGGCGTTGTCACCAAACTTCTGCTCGGCGATCCCGAGCATCTCCTGCTTGCGATCTAGGCAACAATTGGCGGGGAATTGTGCGGAGTCCGAAATATTGTCATGATATTATTTTCTTGATTGACATGATTTGCCGCGATCCGCATCGTTAAAGGCACAGCTTCTCCATCACGGGAAATTCATTGTCGGCGCCCATCATCAAGATCGACGGCATTTCGAAAAGCTTCGGCACCTTCAAGGTGCTGGATGGCCTCTCGATGCAGGTCATGCCCGGCGAGAAGCTGGCGCTGATCGGCCCGTCGGGTTCGGGAAAAACGACGATCCTGCGCATACTGATGACGCTAGAGCGTATCGACAGCGGCCATATTCAGGTCGACGGCGAGCAGCTGTACCACATGGAGCGTAACGGCCGGCTGCTGACGGCGGATGAACGGCATTTGGCAAGGATGCGCCAGAAGATCGGCATGGTCTTCCAACTGTTCAATCTGTTTCCGCACAAATGCGTCATCGACAATGTGACGCTGGCACCGATGCTGACCAAAGGCATGCCGCGGGCCGCCGCCGAAAAGCGGGCGATGGAGCTGCTCGACATGGTCGGCATGGTCGACAAGGCCAAAGCGATGCCGGCGCAGCTTTCCGGCGGACAGAAGCAGCGCGTCGCGATTGCCCGGGCGCTGGCGCTGTCGCCGAAGATCATGCTGTTCGACGAGGTCACCTCGGCGCTCGACCCGGAACTCGTCGACGAGGTGCTCAACGTCATGCGCAAGCTCGCCGCCGAGACCGACATGACCATGCTGCTGGTCACCCACGAGATGGGTTTCGCCCATGACTTCGCCGACCGGGTGCTGTTCTTCGATCGCGGCAGAATAGTCGAGGAAGGCAAGCCCGACGAGATTTTCCGCCATCCCAAACAGGAGCGTACGCAAGGTTTCCTGAAGAAGATCATTGCGGCCGGACATCGGGTCTGACTGCCATGCGAGGCGGCGACGCCTCAAGCAAGCCAAGAAGACAGACAAACAAGGAGTTGGGAACAATGAAGAAATTTGCCATTTTGGCCGGCGTCGCCGGTATTGCGCTGACGGCGGTGCTGGCCGCCTCGACGACCGGCTCGGCCGATGACAGCAAGCTCGAAGAGCTCAAGGCGCAAGGCTTTGCCCGCGTCGCCATCGCCAACGAGCCGCCCTATACGGCGGTTGCCGCCGACGGCAAGGTCTCGGGTGCGGCGCCTGACGTTGCCCGTGAAATCTTCAAACGCCTTGGCGTCAACGACATCGTCGCCTCTATCTCGGAATATGGTGCCATGATCCCCGGCTTGCAGGCCGGCCGTTTCGACGTCGTCACCGCCGGCCTGTTCATGAAGCCGGAACGTTGTGCTGCGGTCGCCTATTCGGAACCGGTGCTGTGCGACGCCGAGGCGATGCTGGTGAAGAAGGGCAACCCGAAGGGCTTCAAGAGCTACGAGGACGTCGCCAAGGACACCAGCGCGACGATCGGCGCACCCGGTGGCGGCACAGAGGAAAAGCTGGCGCTCACCGCAGGTGTGCCGCGCGAGCGCGTCATCGTCGTGCCGGACGGCCAGAGCGGCCTGAAGATGCTGCAGGACGGCCGCATCGATGCCTATTCACTGCCAGTGCTGTCGATCAACGACCTGGTCAAGAAAGCCAATGATCCGAACCTCGAAGTCATCGCGCCGGTGGTCGGTGCGCCGGTCTATTGCGATGGCGCGGCCTTCAAAAAGGGCGACGAAGCGCTACGTGATGCCTATGATGTCGAGCTGGCGAAACTGAAGAAGTCCGGCGAGTTCGCCAAGATCATCGAACCCTACGGCTTCTCGGCGGCGGCGGCGATGTCGACGAGCCGCGACAAGCTCTGCTCGGCGAAGTAGGCGCGTTCTTCCTTCTCCCCGTTGACGGGGAGAAGGTGGCCCGAAGGGCCGGATGAGGGGCGACGCCCAGCTTTTGACAGATTGGCTCTGCCCCTCATCTGCCTGCCGGCATCTTCTCCCCGTGAACGGGGAGAAGGACGCTGAAGTGATCGCCTCGCCAAATATTCAATGCGGAGCCCTTTCGACCAATGACCCAATGGTCCGGCTATTTCGGCCTGATTTTGCAAGGAGCGCTTGTCACCATCGAGCTGACGCTGATGGGGTCGGTGCTGGCCTTGATCATGGCCTTTCTTGCCGGGCTGGGGCGGCTGTCGCGGTTTTTTGTGCTACGCGCGCTGGCCACCGCCTATATCGAGTTCTTCCGCGGCACCTCGATCTTCGTGCAGCTGTTCTGGGCCTATTTCGTGCTGCCTTTCGCCGGCATCTCGCTGACGCCGCTGCAGGCCGGCGTGCTGGCGCTGGGCCTGAATGTCGGGGCCTATGCGGCGGAAGTGGTGCGCGGCGCCATCAAGTCGATCGGCCGCGAACAATACGAGGCCTGCACCGCGCTCAATCTCGGCCGCTGGCAAGCCATGCGCCATATCATCCTGCCACAGGCACTGCTGGTGATGCTGCCGACCTTCGGCAACAACGCCATTGAATTGCTCAAGGCCACCGCCGTCGTCTCGCTGATCTCGCTTGCCGACCTGACCTTCCAGGCGCAGGTGGTGCGCTCGCAGACCGGCAACACGCTGGTGCCGTTCAGCACCATTCTCGTCATCTATTTCGTGCTGGCGCTACTCATCTCATGGGGCGTGCGGTCGCTGGAACGCCGCATGGCGCGCGGCCTCGACGGGGTGCGCGTCTGATGGATCGGGCTCTGTAATGGAATGGGATTGGGATTTTGTCCGGCAGATCCTGCCGACGCTGATCCAGGGGGTGAAGATCACCATCCTGGCGACGCTGCTCGGCTCGGTGCTGGCGGCCATCGTTGGGCTGGGCATCGCGTTGGCGCGCCGTTCGCCGAACAGGGCTCTGTCGCGCACGATCGGCTTCCTTGCCGAGTTCATCCGCGGCACGCCGCTATTGGTGCAGCTCTATTTCATCTTCTACGTGCTGCCGGATTTCGGCGTCCTGTTGCCGCCGCTGGTGGCGGGCGTCATCGGTCTCGGGCTGCATTACGGCACCTACACAGCCGAGGTCTACCGCGCCGGCATCGATAATGTGCCGCGCGGCCAATGGGAAGCGGCCCAGGCCTGCAATCTGAACGCCACGCAGACCTGGACGCACATCATCATGCCGCAGGCGATCCCGCCGATGATCCCGGCGCTTGCCAATTATTTCATCGCCATGTTCAAAGAGACGCCGCTGCTGTCGGCGATCACCGTGCTGGAACTGATGAACCAGGCCAAGAGCGTCGCCAATACCTATTATCGGTATATCGAACCGATCACCTTGGTCGGCGCCTTCTTCCTCGCCATCAGCCTGTTCTCGGTGGTGCTGCTGCGCTGGCTGGAACACCGTTATGGGCGGATCGAACGATGAGCGCTGCACCCGATATCCGCCTGCGCTCGGCCCGTCCAGCGCTCGATGCACGTCCGCTGGAAAAGCGGGTCGGCCTGATTATCCTTGCCACCGACCATACGAGCGAACCGGATTTTCACCGCATGGTGGCAAGCGATCGTATCGGCGTCTATGTCGCGCGTATTCCCTACGCCAACCCGACGACGCCGGAGAATTTGCGCAAGATGCAGCCGTCACTGACGGCGGGCGCGGCCCTGATCCTTCCTGACGAACCGCTCGATGCGATCTGCTATTCCTGCACCTCGGCCTCCGTCGTGATCGGCGATGCCGAAATCGAGGCGGCGGTGAAGGCCGCGAAACCCGGCGCGCCGGTGGTGACGCCGCCGATGGCCGGAGTGCGCGGCCTGAAGGCGCTGGGCGCCAGGACAATCAGCATCCTCACCCCCTATACGGTCGAGACGAGCCGGCCAATGGCGGCCTATTTCGCGGCACACGGTTTCGAGATCGCCAGCTTCACTTGCCTCGGCTTCGAGGATGACCGCGAGATGGCGCGGATTGCGCCGAAATCCTTGGTCGATCTGGCCCGCGAGGCGACGGCCCCGCAGGCCGACGCGCTGTTCGTGTCCTGCACGGCGCTGCGGTCGGCGCTGGCAGTTGTCGGTATGGAAGAAGCCATCGGCCGTCCCGTCGTCACCAGCAACCAGGCGACAGCCTGGAATTGCCTGCGGCTTTGCGGCGACGACGAGCCACGCCCCGAATTCGGCCGCCTGATGACGCTGCCGTTGAACTGATTGCAGAGCCATGACCACGTCCAGGATAAGCCTCTCCGACATCCGCGCCGCACGCGAGCGCATCGCAGGCAAGGTCGAGCGCACGCCGACCGTCACTTCCCCGAGTCTTTCCCCACACTTGGACGCTCCTGTTTATCTCAAGCTCGAACATCGGCAGACCACCGGCGCCTTCAAGTTGCGCGGTGCCTCGAACGCTATCGCCTCGTTGACAGAAGAGGAGAGCGCGCGCGGCGTCGTCGCGGCCTCGACCGGCAACCATGGCCGGGCGCTTGCCTATGCCGCTCGACTGCAAGGCATCCACGCGACGATCTGCATGTCGCGGCTGGTGCCTGAGAACAAGCTCGAGGAAATCCGTCGGCTCGGCGCCGAGATCCGCATCGTCGGCAACAGCCAGGACGATGCGCAGCGGGAGGTCGAACGGCTGGTCGCGGAAGAGGGGCTGATCATGCTGCCGCCTTTCGATCATCCTGCGGTCGTTGCCGGGCAAGGAACACTTGGGCTGGAGATCATGGAACAAGTTGCGGACGCCGCGCTGGTGTTGGTGCCGCTTTCCGGCGGTGGGCTGGCGGCTGGCGTTGCCGCTGCCGTCAAGGGCGTCAGCCCGGCAACGAGGGTCATCGGCGTTTCGATGGCGCGCGGTGCGGCGATGAAGGCAAGCCTCGACGCCGGGCATCCGGTGTCGGTCGAGGAACTGCCGACGCTGGCCGACTCGCTCGGCGGCGGCATTGGGCTCGACAACCGGCTGACCTTCGCCATGTGCCGTGATCTGCTCGATGATGTGATCCTGCTCAGCGAGGACGAGATCGCCGCCGGCATCCGCCATGCTTATGAGCAGGAGCGCGAGATCGTCGAAGGCGCCGGCGCGGTCGGCATTGCGGCTGTGCTTGCCGGCAAGGTCGGGGCGAACGGCCCGACGGTGCTCGTGCTGTCCGGCCGCAACATCGACATGACACTGCACCGCAAGATCATTTGCGGCGAAGCAATTGCGGAGAGCGCAGCATGAGCCGGATGACGATCCTCACCGAAGCTGAATTGCGCAAGATCGTGAAGCTCGATCTCGATGCCGTCGCCTGTGTCGAGAACGCGTTTCGCGCGCTCGCCACCTTGCCAGTGGCGATGCCGCCAATCCTGCGGCTCGACATTCCCGAGCATCGCGGCGAGGTCGATGTCAAGACCGCCTATGTGCCGGGCATCGACGGTTTTGCGATCAAGATCAGCCCCGGCTTTTTCGATAATCCGAAGCTCGGCCTGCCTAGCGTCAACGGCATGATGGTGCTGCTGTCGGCGAAGACCGGGCTGGTCGAGGCGCTGCTGCTCGACAATGGCTATCTCACCGACATCCGCACGGCGGCGGCCGGCGCGGTCGCCGCCAAACATCTGTCGCGTCCGGACTCCTCCGTTGCCGCAATCTTCGGCGCCGGTGTTCAGGCCGGACTGCAGCTCGAGGCGCTGATGCTGGTGCGGTCGATCACCGAGGCTCGGATCTGGGCAAGGGATGCCGCCAAGGCCGAAGCCGCGGCGGACGCATTGTCCGAAAGACTGGGCATCGCCGTTCACGCCGAGCCGGACGCGGCAAAGGCTGCGGCCGATGCCGACATCATCGTCACCACGACGCCGTCGACCGAGCCGCTGATCAAGGCCGGCTTCGTCTCCGCCGGCCAGCACATCACCGCGATGGGCTCGGACGCGGAGCACAAGAACGAGATCGCGCCGGCGATCCTGCGCATGGCCGACCTCTACGTCGCCGACAGTGCGAAACAGACGCGGCGCCTGGGCGAACTGCACCATGCCATCGCGGCGGGCGTGATGGCGGCCGATGCCGAGATCACCGAGCTTGGCCACATCATCGCCGGCGAAAGGCATGGCCGGCGTTCGGGCAGCGACATCACCATTGCCGATCTGACCGGCACCGGCGTGCAGGACACGGCGATCGCCACGCTCGCCCGCGACCGTGCGCGTGCAGCCAAGACCGGTACGATTTTCGAAAGCTGATACCGGCCGCAAGGCCCAACAAACGAGGACCAAGAACAATGCAGCCTAATTTGAAATTCTCGCGCGGCGAATATGCGGAGCGCCTCGCCAAGACGCGGAAGGCGATGGAGGCCAAGGGCGTCGATCTGCTTGTTGTCAGCGATCCGTCCAACATGGCCTGGCTGACCGGCTATGACGGCTGGTCGTTCTACGTACACCAGGCGGTCGTAGTGCCACCGTCGGGCGAGCCGGTGTGGTACGGGCGCGGCCAGGACGCCAACGGCGCCAAGCGCACCGCCTATCTCGCGCACGATAACATCGTCGGCTATGCCGACAATTATGTGCAGTCGACCGAGCGCCATCCGATGGATTTTCTGTCCAGCGTGCTCGCCGATCGTGGCTGGGGCAAGCTCAGCATCGGTGTCGAGATGGACAATTACTGGTTCTCTGCTGCTGCCTTCGCATCGCTGCAGAAGCACTTGCCCAATGCCCGCTTCGTCGATGCCACGGCACTGGTCAACTGGCAGCGCGCGGTGAAGAGCCCGACCGAAATCGACTACATGCGCAAAGCCGCCCGCATCGTCGAAGCGATGCACCAGCGCATCGTCGACAAGATCGAAGTCGGCATGCGCAAATGCGACCTGGTCGCCGAGATCTATGATGCCGGCACGCGCGGCGTCGACGGCATTGGCGGCGACTATCCGGCGATCGTGCCGCTGCTGCCGTCCGGCGCCGACGCATCGGCACCGCATCTGACTTGGGACGACAGGCCGATGAAATCGGGCGAGGGCACTTTCTTCGAGATCGCCGGCTGCTACAACCGCTACCATTGTCCGCTGTCGCGCACCGTTTTCCTCGGCAAACCGACGCAGGAATTCCTCGATGCCGAAAAGGCGACGCTGGAAGGCATGGAGGCCGGGCTTGCCGCCGCCAAGCCCGGCAACACCTGCGAGGACATCGCCAACGCCTTCTTCGCGGTTCTGAAGAAATACGGCATCGTTAAGGACAACCGCACCGGCTATCCGATCGGGCTTTCCTATCCGCCGGACTGGGGCGAACGCACGATGAGCCTGCGCCCAGGCGACCGCACCGAGCTCAAGCCCGGCATGACCTTCCATTTCATGACCGGCCTGTGGCTGGAGACGATGGGCTTGGAAATCACCGAATCCATCCTGATTACCGAAACCGGGGTCGAGTGCCTGGCCAATGTGCCGCGCAAGCTGGTGGTGAAGAATTGAGCCCGATGTCCAGCCTTCGCCCATCACCGATCACGCCGAGCGTCGATTTCGAGCGCGACGGCGTGCAGCACGGTTTCTTGCGCCTGCCTTACAGCCGTGACGATTCCGCCTGGGGATCGGTGATGATCCCGATCTGCGTCATCCGCAACGGCAACGGGCCGAGTGCATTGCTCACCGGCGGTAATCATGGCGACGAATATGAGGGGCCGCTGGCGCTTTACGATCTCGCCCGCACGCTCGATCCGAAGCAGGTCAGCGGCACGGTCATCATCGTGCCGGCGATGAATTATCCGGCGTTCCGCGCCGGCACGCGCACCTCGCCGATCGACAAGGGCAATCTCAACCGCAGCTTTCCCGGCCGGCCCGACGGTACGGTGACCGAGAAGATCGCCGATTATTTCCAGCGCGAACTTCTGCCGCGCACCGACATCGCGCTCGATTTCCATTCCGGCGGCAAGACGCTCGACTTCGTGCCGTTCTGCGCCGCCCATATCCGGCCCGACAAGGTGCTGGAAGAGAAGGGGTTCGCTGCGGTTGAAGCTTTCTCGGCACCCTGGTCGATGAAGATGCTGGAGATCGACGCGGTCGGCATGTTCGACACTGCCGCCGAAGAGATGGGCAAGCTGTTCATCACCACCGAGCTCGGCGGCGGCGGAACTTCGCGCGCGGAAACGGTGCGGATCGCGCGTCGCGGCGTGCTCAATGTGCTGCGCCATGCCGGCATCGTCGCCGGCGCGGTCGAGATGCAGCCGACCCGCTGGCTCGACATGCCATCGGGAGATTGCTTCTCGTTCGCCGAGGACGACGGGATGATCGAAACCATGATCGATCTCGGCGAGCCGGTGGCAGAAAACCAGGTGCTGGCGCGCATCCATTCGATCGGCCGCACCGGCGGCGCTCCGCAGGAGATCCGGGCCAAAATGTCCGGTCTGTTGGCAGCGCGGCATTTTCCCGGATTGGTCAAGGCCGGCGACTGTGCCGCCGTGGTCGCCGTGCTGGTCGATTGAGGCTAGGAGGCCGATGTCGGAAACGGCTCGGCCTTGCCTTTAGGGCGGTCGCCGATGGCAAAGACGGCGCTCGCCTCGCTGACGATCGAGACATGGTCCTTGGCGGCTGTTCCGGCGGCCGTACTGTCGCCGCGCATGATTGCGGTAACGATGGCGTCATGCTCTTGCCAGGACTGGGCCAGCCGGCCGGGCAGCATGAATTGCGCGCGCCTGAACGGCGCCAGCCGGCCGCGGGTCATGACGGTCAACTCATAAATGTGCTTGCTGTGCGCGCCGCGATAGAGCCGGGTGTGGAATTCGGTGTTGAAAAGCTCATACTCTTCTTCGGCACCGAGCTGCACGAAGCGCGCCGAGGCCTGGTGCTCGGCCTCCAGCGTGCGGCGTTCGCCGGCTGTCATGCGCTCGGCCGAGAAGCGCCCGCAGATCGCTTCGAGCTCGGCCATGCTCTCGAACATCGAGGCGAGATGCTCCTGCGTCACCACCGCGACGGTGGCGCCGCGGTTCGGCCGCCTTTCGACCAGTCCCATGGCGCTGAGTCGGCTGAGCGCTTCCCTGATAGGCGTGCGTGAAACGTCGAAGCGGGCGGCGAGCGAGGCTTCGTCGAGTTTTTCGCCGGGACGCAGGAAACCGGTAACGATCCGGTCGCTGATCGCCCTCACCATCTGATCGACGGTCGTGCCCGACCTGATCAAATTGCGCTTTGCCGACACGTCTCCTCCGTCCAGTCTCTTCGCGCAGCCATAAGCCACGCACCGGCTTCGATTCCTCCGCAGCTCTGTATGCCTATGTTTTAGCCTTCATGTCAAATTGGCCGTTTTATAGGCAAAAAGTGTATGCAATAGCTCCGGCTTTGTGCAGGCCACATCGGCACACTCGTTGATATTGCTGAATAAATCCCATTTCTGAAACTGGCACGCTGATTGCATACACTTCTTTCATTGAGGTGTTAACCGGCCCCAAAGGCCCCATAGAGGGAGCATTCACATGACCGAGCGATTCATGCTTAGCCGCCGCGACCTGCTCAAGACTTCCGCCGCCGGAGCGGCGCTCGGTCTTGCGTTCGCATCGTTTCCGATCAGCAGGGCCTTCGCCGCGACCGCAACCGTCGGCTTCATCTATGTCGGGCCAAAGGACGATTACGGCTACAACCAGGCGCATGCCGAAGGCGCCGCCACGCTGAAGGGGATCGAAGGCATTTCCGTCGTCGAAGAGGAGAACGTGCCGGAGACGGTCGACGTGCAGAAGACGATGGAATCGATGATCAATCTCGACGGTGCGTCGCTGATCTTCCCGACCTCGTTCGGCTATTTCGATCCGCATATGCTGGCCATGTGCGCGAAATTCCCCGACGTGCAGTTCCGCCATTGCGGCGGCATGTGGAACAAGGACAAGCATCCGATGAATGCCGGTTCCTATTTCGGCTATATCGGCATGGGCCAGTATCTGAACGGCGTCGTCGCCGGCCACACCAGCAAAACCAAGAAGCTCGGCTTCGTCGCGGCAAAGCCGATCCCGCAGGTGCTGCTCAACATCAATTCCTTCCTGCTCGGCGCGCGCTCGGTCGACGCGACCATCACCTGCCAGGTGATCTTCACCGGCGAGTGGTCGCTGGCGGTCAAGGAGGCGGAGGCCACCAATGCGCTGGTCGACCAGGGCGCCGACGTCATCACCTGTCATGTCGACAGCCCCAAGGTGGTGGTCGAGACGGCGGCCGGGCGTGGCGCCTTCATCTGCGGCTATCATGCCAACCAGAGCCCGCTGGCGCCGGAGAAATACCTGACCGGCGCGGAATGGAACTGGGCCAAGGTCTACAAGATGTTCGTCGACGATCTGGTGGCCGGCACGCCGCTTCCCAATTTCACGCGCGGCGGCCTGGCCGACGGTTTCGTCAAGATGAGCCCGCTCGGCCCCGCCGTCGGCGAGGCCGCCCGCAAGCAGTTCGACGGCACGCTGGCCGAAATGATGAAAGGCGGATTTTCGGTCATCAAGGGTCCGTTGAAGAGCAACAAGGGCGTCGTCGTCGCGACCGAAGGCCAGGCCTTCGTCGAGACCGCGCTCGAGCTGGAAAGCATGGACTACCTCGTCGAGGGCGTGGTCGGTTCGACCGCCTGAACCGGATCGGAGACGGGGCCATGGCAGACACGGTCAGTACCGCGAGCGCACCAGCGCTGTTTGGCGCCAGGAATTATCCGGCGGCACTCGAATGGGTGGCACGGCGGGCGGAAGCCTTCGTCATACCGCTCGCGGCGCTGATCGTCGGCATGGCGCTGTTCAGCCTGTTCATCGCGCTGGTCGGCAAATCACCGGTGCAACTCTACGTGACGATGTGGCGCGGCGGCTTCGGCTCCTGGTTCTCGATCCAGAACTCGCTGTCGCGGGCCGCACCGCTTTTGCTGGCAGCGCTCTGCGTGGCGCTGCCGGCTCGGCTCGGCCTCGTCGTCATCGGCGGCGAAGGCGCGATCGTGCTGGGCGGCGTTGCCGCCGCCGCCATCGGCGTCGCGGCGAATGGCGCGCCGGCTTTCGTGGTCATCCTGTTGATGGGCGTGGCGGGCGTGGTCGCCGGCGGCATCTGGATAGGTGCCGTCGGCGCACTCCGCCACTACCGCGCCGTCAACGAAACCATATCCAGCCTGCTGATGGCCTATATCGCCATCGCGCTGATGAACCATCTGGTCGAAGGGCCGCTGCGCGATCCGGCCTCGCTCAACAAACCCTCGACCGAGCCGCTGGCGGATGCCTACCGCATCGGCAACATTCCAGGCATGGACGTGCACTGGGGCCTTGTCGTCGGCATCGTCGCCTGCGTCCTGTCCTGGCTGTTGATCGAAAAGACGCGCTGGGGGTTTGCCGCCCGCATTGCCGGCGGCAATGTCAGGGCGGCCCAGGTGCAAGGGCTTGCCGTCGGCCCGCTGATCGTCGGCTTTACCGGGCTCGCCGGCGGCTTTGCCGGACTGGCCGGCATGCTGGAAGTCGGCGCCGTGCAAGGCAGCGCCAACGCCTCGCTCGCCGCCGGCTACGGCTATACCGGCATCCTCGTCGCCTTCCTCGCCCGCCACAATCCGCTCGCCATCATCCCGGTCGCTTTCCTGCTCGGCGGCATCGGCGCTTCCGGCGGGCTGATCCAGCGCCGCATGGACCTGCCCGACGCCACCGTGCTGGTGCTGCAAGGCATGCTCTTCGTAGTCATCCTGTTCAGCGAAACCTTTTACGGCCGCTTCAAGGCTTTCAATCCCGATCTGTGGAAGAGGGGCTCCTGATGGACGCGACCGAGATCGGCCTGTGGGGCGTGCCGCTCGCCATTCTCGGCGGCGCCATCCGCGTCTCGACGCCGTTCATCTTCGTGTCGCTCGGCGAAGCCATCACCGAGCGCTCCGGCCGCATCAATCTCGGCCTCGAAGGCACGCTGGTCTTCGGCGCAATGACCGCCTATGCGGTAGCAGTGGTGACCGGCTCGCCATGGCTCGGCGTGCTGGCTGCCGCCGGTGCCGGTCTTTGCTTCGGGCTGTTCCATGGCTGGATCTGCAAATTCCGCGGGGTTAACGACATCGCCATCGGCATCGCGCTGATGCTGTTCGGCTCGGGTCTCGCCTTCTTCTTCGGCAAGCCGTTCATCCAGCCCTCGGCGCCAGACCTGCCGGCCATCGCCTTCGGTGGCTGGTCGAATATTCCGCAGGTGCAGGCGGCGCTCAACGTCAACGTGCTGTTCCTGATCGGGGCCGCACTTGCGCTGTTCCTGTGGTGGGCCTTCCGTAACACCCGCGCCGGCCTGATCGTACGCGTCGTCGGCGACAGCTCCGATGCGGCGCGCGCCATGGGCCTCAATCCCAACACCGTGCGCCTGCTTGCGACAGGCGTCGGCGGCGCGCTCGCCGGCATCGGCGGCGCCTATCTGTCGCTCTATTACCCCGGCAGCTGGACCGAACGCATCTCGTCGGGGCAGGGGCTGATGGCGGTGGCGCTGGTCATCTTCGCACGCTGGAACCCGCTCGGCTGCTTTGCCGCGGCACTGTTGTTCGGCGGCGCCGGGGCGCTAGGCCCGGCGTTGCAATCGGTCGGGGTAACGCAGGGCTACTATCTCTTCTACGCCGCACCTTACATCCTCACGCTCATCATCATGATCGCCACCTCGTCGCCGAGCCGCTCGCTTGCCGGCGCGCCGGGCGAGTTGTCGATCACCAAATGACTGGAGTTTTCCCGATGAACGCCAGAGCCGAGATCACCCAGCGCTACATCGACGCCGACCCTTATCCATGGCCCTACAATGGCGAGCTGCGGTCGGACAATACGGCTCTGATCATCATCGATATGCAGACCGATTTCTGCGGGCCGGGCGGCTATGTCGATCATATGGGCTACGATCTTTCGCTGGTGCGGGCGCCGATCGAGCCGATCAAGTCGGTGCTTGCAGCCATGCGGGCCCAGGGCTACACCATCATCCACACGCGCGAGGGCCACCGGCCCGATCTCGCCGACCTGCCGGCCAACAAGCGCTGGCGCTCACGCCGCATCAATGCCGGCATTGGCGACCCCGGACCTTGCGGGCGCATCCTGGTGCGCGGCGAACCAGGCTGGGATATCATCCCCGACCTCTATCCGGCGGCGGGCGAACCGATCATCGACAAGCCGGGCAAGGGCTCGTTCTGCGCCACCGATCTGGAGCTGATCCTGCACCAGCGCGGCATCGAAAACATCGTGCTGACCGGCATCACCACCGATGTCTGCGTCCACACGACCATGCGCGAGGCCAATGATCGCGGCTTCGAATGCGTGATGCTTGAGGACTGCTGCGGCGCGACCGACTACGGCAACCATCTCGCCGCGATCAAGATGATCAAGATGCAGGGCGGCGTGTTCGGCGCGGTGTCGAGCTCGGCGTCCTTCGTCGCGCAGCTGCCGTGAGGGGACGATCTTGAGCGGAACCATCGTCAAGAAAGCCGTCGGCGTCGAGACTATCGGCATGACCATGCGCTTCGGCGCCTTCACCGCGCTGGACGATGTCTCGATCAAGGTGCCAGCGGGATCATTCCATGCGCTGCTTGGCGAAAACGGTGCCGGCAAGTCGACGCTGGTCAAATGCATGATGGGTTTTTACCGCCCGACCGCCGGCGACATGCTGGTCGATGCCCGCGAGGTCGCGATAGCCAGCCCGAAGGATGCCTCGGCGCTCGGGCTAGGCATGGTCTATCAGCATTTTACCCTCGTCCCGTCGCTGACCGGTGCGGAAAACCTGGTCATTTCCCGCGAGAAAGTGCCGGGCGTCATCGACTGGCGCAAGGAGCGCGCCGCACTTGCGCAATTCATGCAGCGGATGCCGTTCAAGCTGCCGCTCGACGTCAAGGTGGCGGAACTTGCGGCCGGCGAGAAGCAGAAGCTCGAAATCGTCAAGCAGCTCTATCTCGGCCGCAGTTTCCTGGTGCTCGACGAGCCGACTTCGGTGCTCACCCCTGGCGAGGCACAGGAAGTGCTTGGCCTGGTGCGCGACATGACCAGGACAGGCGACCTCACCGTGCTGATGATCTCGCACAAATTCCACGAGGTGACGGCCTTTGCCGACGACATCACCGTGTTGCGCAAGGGCAGGCTGACCGGAACCGGAAAGGTCTCCGAACTTTCGCACAAGCAGATGGCGGCGATGATGATCGGCGACCAACCGATTGCAGCACTCGACAGTCGCGCTCCGGTGCCGGCCGGCGCCAGGCAGGTGCTGACGGTAAAGTCGCTGAAGGCGCCTGACCGCACCGGCTTGAAAAGCATCGACATCGGCGAGCTCGACGTGAAGTCCGGCGAGATCGTCGGCATCGCCGGCATCTCCGGCAACGGCCAGAAGGAGTTTCTCGAAGTCCTTGCCGGACAGCGGGCACGCAATGCGGGCGACGTTCTGGTGAAAGGCTCGCCCTATGGTGCCAGCCGCAGCGAGGCGCGCACGCTCAATGTCCGCTTCATTCCGGAGGAGCCATTGCGCAATGCCTGCGCACCGCGGATGACGGTGGCCGAAAACATGGCCTTCCGGACCTTCGACCTCAACGAGGCCGGCAAGCCGGTCAACTGGATCAGGATGAGCGCGATCAGGGACTACGCGGCCCGTCTTGTCGAACAGTTCAAGGTCAAGACGGCCTCGCTCGCTTCGCCGATTTCATCATTGTCGGGCGGCAATGTGCAGCGCGCGGTGCTGGCGCGGGAACTGACCGGCGAGGTCGATTTGCTCATCGTGTCGAACCCCTGCTTCGGCCTCGACTTCTCCGCCGTCGCCGAAATACGCGCCCGCATCATGAAGGCGCGCAATGCCGGTGCTGCAGTGCTTTTGATGTCGGAGGACCTCGACGAGCTGCTTGAGCTTTCGGACCGCATCTTCGTCATGTCGGATGGCGCGCTGGTCTATGAGACGCCGATCGCACAGGCGAGCGTGCAGACGATCGGCGAGCACATGGCGGGACATCATTGATGGCGGAGATCGAGGCGCTGCCGTTCCCGTTTGCCTTCAAGCCTGAAACGATGGCGCTGGTCGTCATCGACATGCAGCGCGATTTCGCCGAGCCCGGCGGCTTCGGCGCCAGCCTCGGCAACGACGTCAGCCGGGTGGTGGCGATCGTGCCGACGGTGAAGAGATTGCTCGAAGGGTTTCGCGCCGCTGGCCTGCCGGTGATCCACACGATGGAGTGCCACAAGGCAGATTTTTCGGATCTGCCGCCGGCCAAGCGCAATCGCGGCAATCCGTCGATCCGCATCGGCGATATCGGTCCCATGGGTCGCGTGCTGATCGTCGGCGAACCGGGAACGGCGATCCTCGATGAACTTGCACCATTGCCTGGCGAGATCGTCATCGAAAAACCCGGCAAGGGCGCGTTCTATGCCACCAGCTTCGGCGATGACCTCAAGCGGCTCGGCGCACAGCAACTGGTCTTTGCCGGGGTGACGACGGAGGTCTGCGTGCAGACGACGATGCGCGAGGCCAACGACCGCGGCTATGAATGCCTGCTGGCGGAGGATGCGACGGAGAGCTATTTTCCGGAGTTCAAGACGGCAGCCCTTGCCATGATCAGGGCGCAGGGCGCGATCGTCGGCTGGACGGCGACAACGGACCAGGTGCTCGAGGGAATTTCCAATGCCTAACATTGCATACCAGGCCCTCATCCAAGGGGGCTGGCGTGATCTGCCATTCGAGCCTTTTCGCGAAGGCATCACGGTGCATTGGCTGCTCAAGGGGGGATCGACGGAACCGTCGGTCGCGATTCTCAACTACCGGGCGGGCGCCGGCGTGCCGCGTCACCGCCACGCCGGGCTGGAAACGATCATCGTGCTGGAAGGCTCGCAGAGCGACGAGAACGGCGACTATGCAGCGGGCAGTGTGATCCTGAACCCGGTTGGAACCGAGCATTCGGTGTGGACAAAAGACGGCTGCGTCGTACTCATCCAGTGGAACCTGCCGGTCGTCATTCAGGGCGAGGCCGAATGAGCGACATCCGCTTCGACATAGCGAGCCTGCACGCCGCCTATCAGGCCGGCCTCAGTATTGGCGATATGATCGATACGGTCCATGCGCGGCTCGCGGCGGCCGATGACCCGGGCATCTTCATCCATCTGGCGAGCAGGGCGGAGATGCTTGCCGAGGCGGAAAAGCTCGGCCCGTTCGATCCGTTGGCAAAGCCACTGTGGGGCGTTCCGTTCGCGGTCAAGGACAACATCGATGTTGCCGGCATGCCGACCACGGCGGCCTGCGCGGAATATGCCTACTTGCCGGCGAACGACGCCACCGTCGTCGCGCGGCTCAAGGCCGCCGGCGCGCTGGTCGTCGGCAAGACCAATCTCGACCAGTTCGCTACCGGCCTGGTCGGCGTGCGCACGCCCTATCCAATCCCGAGGAATGCGATCGACCCGACACTGGTGCCGGGCGGCTCCTCATGCGGCTCGGCCGTGGCGACGGCGCGTGGCATCGTCTCGTTCGCGCTCGGCACCGACACCGCCGGTTCGGGCCGCATACCCGCCGGCCTCAACAACATCGTCGGGCTGAAGCCGAGCGTCGGCGCGCTGTCGGCCGCCGGCGTCGTGCCGGCCTGCCGCACGCTCGACTGCGTCTCCGTCTTCGCACTCAACGTCGACGACGCCTACAGCGTGTTCGAGGTCGCGGCGGCGAAGGACGACGCCGATCCCTATTCACGTGACCTCGGCATCCAACCGCTTGCCGCGCGCCCACCGGTGCTGACGGTTGGCGTGCCGGCCAAGGCCGATCGGACGTTCTTCGGCGACCAGGCGATGCAGGCGGGCTTCGAGGCCGCTCTTGCCTCGCTGGAGACGCTGGGCTGCAGGCTGGTCGAAATCCCGTTCGGCGATTTCTACGCCACCGCCAATCTGCTTTACGAGGGCGCCTGGGTGGCCGAGCGTTACACCGCGATCAGGGACTTCATGGATGCCAACGAGGCGGCCATGCATCCGGTGACGCGGCAGATCATCGGCGGTGCGCGAAAACTTTCCGCAGCGGACGCCTTCAACGGGCTCTATGCCTTGCAGGCCTACAAGGCCAAGCTTGCGCCGGTTATCGCCTCGGTCGATCTTTTCTGTGTGCCGACCGCGCCGACGCATTACACAGTCGAAGCGGTGTTGGCTGACCCTATCGTCACCAACAGCCGGCTCGGCACCTACACCAACTTCGTCAATCTGCTCGACATGTGCGGCATCGCCGTGCCGACCGGAACCCGCAGCGACGGTTTGCCGATGAGCGTCACCTTGCTTGCCGCGGCGGGCAAGGACCATCTGACGGCGTCGCTTGCGCGCGATGTCCATGCGGCAAGCGGCCTTGCGCTGGGCGCTACCGGCTGGCCGCTGCCGCCGCGTGGCGATATCCGCGTGGACGTGGATGAAGGCACGATCGAGCTGGCCGTGGTCGGCGCGCATCTATCGGGGATGGCGCTGAACGGCCAGTTGCAGCAGCTCGGCGCGATTTTCGCCCGGGGTGCGAGAACGGCGCCGCTCTACCGGCTTTACGCACTCGCCGGCCAGTCGGTGTCGAGACCGGGGCTCGAGCGCACCTGCAATGGCAAGGGCACAGCCATCGAGGTCGAAGTCTGGCGGCTGTCGCCGCAAGCCTTCGGTCGCTTCGTCGCGGCGATCCCGCCGCCGCTCGGCATCGGGACGCTTCTGCTCGACGACGGAACTTCGCCGAAAGGCTTCCTCGTTGAAAGTGCCGGCCTTACCGATGCAGAAGAGATTTCGCATTTCGGCGGCTGGCGCAATTTCATGGCGGATCAGCAGCTGCGGAGCTGACGCCATCACTCGACCTTTTGCCGGAACTTCGAGTGGCAGCTCGAGCAATCCTGCAAGATGAGATGCAGGAGGTGCTCCGCCGGCAATTTGGCGGGATCGGCTTCCGCCGTCCCCGGTCGCTTGCCAAGCAGGCTGCCACCGCCCATCGCCGGGCCGGAACCCATTCTCATGTCGTCGGTAATGCGCGGCGGCACCCGCTCGGCGTCGGAGGCCAGGGCGCTGGCCAGCGTCCCGATGTGGCGAGCCAGCCCTTCGAACTCCGCGCGGGCAGGGTCGATATCCAGCTTGGCGCCTGAAGGCGCACCCAATGTCGCGCTGGGGAATTCGGCAATGAGGGAAGGGCCGGTGCGGGCGCGGATGGCCTCGGCCGCCGCTTTGAAAGCCGCGGCGTCATACGCCCGCTTGCCGTCGAACATCCCGGCGATCGCCTTTGCCGCCGCAGCCATTTCCTTCATCGAGGCCTGGCGAGCCTCGATGACCGCATCACGGCTCGAATGGGCGGCAGCGAGCACGACAGAGACGCAGGCAAGCGACAGCACTGTTAGAGCGGCTGCGAGCCTCACTGGGCCACGCCTTGTCCCGCCAACTCGTCGATGATCGGGCACTCCGGCCGCTCGTCGCCGTGGCAGTGACTGACCAGATGGTGAAGCAAGCCGCGCAATCCGACCAGTTCGGCGATCTTCCTGTCGATCTCCACCAACTTGGCTTTCGCGATCGCCTTCACGTCAGCGCTGTCACGTTCCCGGTCTTGGTACAGCGAGAGCAACTGGCGGCATTCGTCGACCGAAAACCCCAGGCTTCGCGAGCGCTGCAGGAAGCGCAGCCGGTGAATATCGGCCGTCGAGTAATCGCGATAGCCATTGTCTGTCCGGGCCGGGTGCAAGAGCCCGATGTCCTCGTAGTAGCGGATCGTCTTGGCCGGTAGGCCGGATTTTTCGGATGCGACGCCGATGTTCATATCGGAAATCTCCTTTATCGGAGGAAATAGACCTTCCAGTAGATGGAAGGTCAACATGATGTGGCGATTTTGGATGCCCGACGCAACCGCCCGCCGGCTCCAACCGTTTGCCTGCCAACAGCGCATACTGAACCTTCGGGAAGAAATCAGTTTTCGGAAACGTTTATCGAACAGCGCTCAAACTCGGCGCCCGGCACCAGGTACCGATCAGCAAGGACCCTCCGGCGGCACGTTACGCCGTGCAGACGCCGAGGAGATAGAACATGCCCGTCAAGGCCTATATCAACCGGATCGCGACAGCGGTGCCGGAGCACGAGGTTCATCAATTCTACCTGCGTTTCGCGGCCTCGATGCTCGCGGCCGATCGCCGGAGGATCTTCGAACGCATGGCCGATCTTGCCGGCATCGAGCACCGCTATTCCTGCTTTGCGCCGGCGTCCGATCCCGAAGGACCATCCGCCGACCTGGCCGGGACCTTCATTCGGGGCGCGTTTCCCGGAACGGCCATGAGAATGGCGATGTTCGACGATGCCGCACCTGTTCTGGCGCAAAAGGGCATCGACGGATTGCAACTTGGCGACGACGCTTCCCGCATCACCCATCTTATCGTCACTACCTGCACCGGTTTTTCGGCGCCGGGCATCGATCTCGAGCTGGTTGCGCGTTGCGGGCTGCCGGACGGGGTCGAACGCACGATGATCGGTTTCATGGGTTGCTACGCGGCGATCAACGGCCTCAAGCTGGCGCGTCACATCGTCCGCTCCGACCCGCAGGCCAAGGTCCTGCTGGTCAATATCGAGCTCTGCACGATGCACCTGCGTCAAACCACCGAACTGGAAAAACTGCTGTCGTTCTGCCTCTGGGGCGATGGCTGTGCGGCTGCGCTCATCACTTCCGAGCCGCTCGGCATCGAGCTCGATAGCTTTCACTGTCTGGTGGCGAGGGAGCGGCGGGATCTGATGCGCTGGAATATTCGCGACCACGGATTCGAAATGGTTCTTTCCGGCCAAGTGCCGGCAGCGATTCATGAAGCGTTGCGGAGCAACCAGGCCGCCATCCTCGGTGGCCGGCCGACCGAGGCGATCGACCTTTGGGCCGTGCACCCGGGTGGGCGTTCGGTGCTTGATGCCGTCGAAAGGGCTCTGGAACTGGAGCCCACCGCGCTGGAACCATCGCGCGCGGTGTTGCGCCAATACGGGAACATGTCGTCGGCGACCGTCATGTTCGTGATGAAAGAGATGCTGAAGGCGCCTGCCGGCCTGCTCGGCTGCGGCATGTCGTTCGGACCCGGGCTGACGGCCGAAACCATGCTCTTTCGAACGGTGTCATGAGCGGCCTGGAGCATCGGCAGCTTGCGCCGGAAATCCTTGACGGCCTTGCGGCCGACGATCCGCGAGCGCTGACCGCGCGCCGCGACCTTCGGCGCATCAATATGCTGATGTTTCAGGTGCCGATCATGACGTCGTTGCTCAGGAGGTTTGTGCCAAAGCCGCCACGCCGTATTCTGGAGATCGGCGCCGGCGATGGCTCCTTCATGCTGGCGGTGGCGCGGCGCATGGCCAGGCATTGGCCTGGGGTCGAACTGATGATGCTCGACCGCGTCAGCCTCGTCACCGCGCAATTGCGCGGCGATTTTGACAGGCTGGGATGGAAGGCTGAAGGGATCACCGCCGATGTCTTCGACTGGGCAGGAAAGATCGAGGGCGCACGGTTCGACGCCGTCACGGTCAATCTGTTCCTGCATCATCTCGACGATGCGCAGCTCGTGCGTCTGTTTTCGCTGATCAGGCCGAAAGCCCCGTTGCTGCTGGCGACTGAGCCGTTGCGGGCGAAACTGGCGCTGGCCGCGACCCGTCTTCTCCCGGCAATCGGCGCCAATGACGTCACACGGAACGATGCGGCGCAAAGCGTGCGTGCCGGCTTTCGCGGCAGCGAGCTTTCCGGTCTCTGGCTTGCGGCCAACGGCAAACCGGTCGAGGAGCGGCGCGCCGGCCTCTTCTCCCACATCTTCGTCGGCGCCAGTGCCGGCAGCGACTCATGACGCGATTGTCGACTCATGACGCGATCGTCATCGGTGCCGGCCCGGCGGGGACGTCCGTCGCGCTCACGCTGGCCCGGCGCGGATGGGCCGTGGCAATTGTGGAAAAGACCGCATTTCCGCGCCGCAAGGTCTGCGGCGAATACATCTCGGCAAGCAATCTTGCGCTTTTCGACCAGCTGGAGATCGGCGATGCCTGGCGTACCGATGCCGGCCCCGAAATCCGCCGCGTCGGTTTGTTTTCCGGCGAAACCTGCGTCGAGGCGGCAATGCCACGTGCAGGAGCTGGGCCTCCTGCAAAAGACGGCTTCGGCCGGGCACTCGGCCGGGACATTCTCGACTCTCTGCTTTTGCAGACGGCGCGATCGGCGGGTGTCGAAATCTTCCAGCCCTGCCGCGCCGTCGCCATCGACCGGGACGGCGAGATGCAAAGGGTACGAATTCAAGCCGGGGACGAAACGGCGATGTTGCGCGCGCCGGTGATTGTCGCCGCACACGGCTCCTGGGAACCGGGGCCGCTGCCCAGCCAGCTCGCAAAGGCCAATCGCCCGTCGGACCTGCTCGGCTTCAAGGCGCATTTCACCGGGTCGTCGCTGGCGCCGGATTTGATGCCTCTGCTGGCCTTCCCCGGCGGCTATGGCGGCATGGTCTCGGCCGATCATGGCCGCTTGTCGATCTCGTGCTGCATTCGCCGCGATATGCTGGCGCGGTTGCGTAAACAACATGGCCCCAAACACCGGAGCCATGTGCCGGCCGCCGATGCGGTCTCCCGCCATCTCGTCGACTCATGCCGGGGCGTGCGGGACGCTCTGGAACCGGCGCTTCTCGACGGTCCGTGGCTTGCCGCAGGTCCGATCCGGCCGGGAATCCGCTCGTTCTACGAAGAGGACATCTTCCGCGTCGGCAACGCAGCCGGAGAGTCTCATCCTGTTATCGCCGAGGGTATCTCGATGGCGCTGCAGTCCGGCTGGCTGCTGGCTTGCGAACTCGCATCCGCGCCAGGTGGCCGAGCAGGGCGCGAGGCTGCCGCCAGGCGCTATGAGGCGGCCTGGAAAAGACTGTTTTCGACACGGGTCTACGCTGCCGCGGCCCTTGCCGGAATTGCCCTTCGCCCCGGCAGCGCCACCTTGATGGCGGCGATCGTCCGGAATTTCCCGCAGACACTGACACTGGGCGCGCAACTGAGCGGCAAGACCAAGCGGGTTCCCGGCTTTGCCTGACGAGTGACGCGGCGTCGTGCTGCCCTGGTCGCCTTACATGCCACCGCCACAGTTGGCAGCAGCTGGCTCCTTCTCCCCGGAATTTGTCATCGCATAGTCGTATACCTGACTGCGTCCGCGGCTTCAGGTTCGCAGGTATTTGACCAAGGCTGCAATCGCGAGCAAGAGGGCGACGAACACCAGGACCCAGACGAGTGCCATGCCGCCCATCATCCACGTATCCATTGGACCATTCATCATTGCAATCACCTTTACGGTCAGTGAAGGCCCGCCTTCGTCGGTAAGCATCGGCGACTGCGAAGGCAATTAGCTCGCCGGGGACTTCGGTCAAGACGACCAGGAAACCGATCGGCCGCCTGTCGCCTTGTCCCGCCAACCGGAAGTGTCCTGTCCTGTCCGTCTCACATACCTCCGCCGCAGCCGTCCGAGAGATCCCAGACGTCGACGACCTGCTTGCCGGTGAAACCTTGCTCGCGGATCAGGAACTTCGCCAATCCGCCATACACTTTCCAGCGCCAGCATTGGCAGCAGCAAGGGCCTTTCTCGTTGGAATTGGCCATCGCATAGTCATAGGCCTGCTGCTCGTCGCCGGAGAGTTTCACATCGTAGTAGGGCATCATCTTCTGTGCGATGCCGGCCGGAATATCGTACGGATCGTTCGGGATCATCGCGATCTCGCGGTACCTGGCCAAACCGTTCACCTGCTCGGCATAGCGCTTTGTCTCCATTGGGCTGCAGCACGAGCCCGTGATCCGCGACATCGCCGGCATGGTCGCAATCGACTCCGTGAACTTGGCCGAACACGTGCTGTTGCCGTTCTGGCTGAGATATTTGAAGCGGCGCACCAGATCGGAATCCTCCGCGGCGATCGTCAAATCCGGCCCCTTGAGCAAGCCGACGACCGCAGCGACGCCAAAGGCGCTGCCCAGAACAACCGTCCGTCGGGTTGGATGGCATATCCGGCTCATTTGCTGTTCCTCGCTTGCTCGATCAGTTTCTTCATCGTTGCGAGGTCGGTCGCGCCGGGGAAAATCTGCTCGCCAACGACGAAGCTTGGCGTTCCACTGATCTTCAGCGCCTGTGCCAGTTGCGTATTCCGGTCGATCGACGCCTGGATATCGGGCCGCTGCATGTCGGTCTTCAGCTTAGCCACATCGAGACCGACGTCGGCAGCAACCTTCAGCACGACCGCTTCGGTCACCCGCGTCTTCACCGCATACAAGGCCTTGTGGAATGCCATGTACTTGCCCTGGCGCATTGCGGCGAGAGCCGCCTTGGAAGCAAATACGGAATCCGTGCTGAGGATCGGGAATTCCTTGTAGACGATTTTGAGCTGCGGATCGTCGGCCACGGCTTGCGCCAGGATCGGCGCAACCTGGCGGCAATAGGGGCAGTTGTAGTCAAAGAACTCGACCATGATGACGTCGCCTTCGGCGTTGCCGCCGACCGGGCTCGCCGGGTCCCGGAAGATATCGTCGGCCTTGGCCGCCAGGGCAGCCTTCGCCTCTTTTGCCGCGGCCTCGCGCTGGCGGGCATCGAGGCTCTGCAGCGCCTCCATGACGACCTCGGGATGCGCGAGGATATAATCGTGGATGCGCTGGTCGAACTGGTCCTGGGACATCTCGCCCGCGGCGATCGCCTGACCGTGGATACCGAGCGCGAGCCAGGCCGTCGCACCGGCCAGGACGAAGGCACGGGCCATTTTGCCGATGGCTCCGCGCCATGAATTGGATTTGTGGATCACAGGGTTCTCCTTCCCTCTGTTTCGCCGGACCGCCGGCATGTGAATGGTGCCTCAGAACATGCCCTTGATCGTCGCCCACCATCCCGTTTCCGGCTCATGGTGCGGGCGCTCGACATTGTTGGTGAGCGCATTGACGAAGGTGACGAGATTGACCGCAGCGAAATTCAGGCCATGGAAATTCGCCCGCCAGCGGCCCTCCTTGTCGATCACATGGGTGACGGTGCCGTGCATCTGATAACCATCGTCCGTCAGTGTGAACTTGTGGCCGAAGGCCTCCGCCAGTCTGCGGGTCGCATCCTCCGGCTGATCCGCCGTCGTGGTCAGGAACAGCCAATTGACGGGATCGAGCCCGTGCGTCTGCCCGTAGCTGCGCAGCACGTCCGGCGTGTCCCTGGCGGGGTCGGTGGTGATGGTCACAAAGCTGACCTGGCCTCTCATCGGCGTGCCGTTCACCATTTTCTGGACCTCGGCGATCTTCTCGGCATGCAGGGGGCATACATCCGGGCACGATGTGTAGATGAAGTGGAGGACGACCACCTTGCCGCGCAGATCTGCCGTTCGCACGACACGCCCATCGGCGGTGCGCAGCGTGAATTCAGGCGCCGGCTTGTCGATCGTTTGGAAATATTTCTCGTCGCCCTCAAGCATGGTGTCGATTTCGTCGAGCGAGTGGGCTTGCGCCCGATACGAAAACCCCACGGTCAGCGCCGCAATGGCAATGGCGCCCAGCAGCAAACATCTCCACTCGTTCAAAGCCGATGCAAGGCAGTGAGCCTTCAACCCGGACATATCTGTTCCTTTCTCACTCGGCAGCGATGCGGCTGCCGATGAAGTCGACCATGTCGGGCGCGTCCCATTCGGCCGGCCCAATCAGCCGGCCGATCTCCTTGCCGTCGCGATTGATCAGCAGGGTTGCCGGAAGGCCGACGGAGCCGATGGCGAACATGGCCTTGCCCGAGGCATCGATGTTGAGGGCGAGGTGCTTGATGCCGATCTCGGCAAAGAACTTCTTTACAACCTCCGGACCGGCACGGTCCATGGACAGCGCGACGACCTCGAAATCCGGACCGCCCAGTTTGGCCTGCAGACGATCGAGCGTCGGCATCTCCTTGCGGCAAGGCGCGCACCATGTCGCCCAGAGATTGAGCAGCACGACCTTGCCGCGGAAATCCGCAAGCGTTTTCGGCTTGCCATTGCCATCCTCGAAGCTGATTTCCGGTACGGGGACGGGCGCCTCGTGAACGACAAAGTTCTGCGGCGGCTCGGCGGCTGATACCGGCAGCGAAAATGCCAGCAGCATGCCAATCAGGACCATGGCCAGTTTGCTCACAATAGCCTCACTCTGTCGCGTAGACGGTGGGCGCCTTGCCGTCCTTGGTGAAGGCGTAGACGACGAAGGGGCCTTGCTTCTCACCACCCATGCCTGGAGCGCCCGTCGGCATGCCGGCCAGCGTTATGCCGGTGATGGCAGGGCGTTCGGTCAAAAGCTTCTTGACGATTTCGACCGGCACCAGGCCATCGACGACATAGCCGTCGACCATCAGCGTGTGGCAGCCTTCGAGGTCGGCCGGCACGCCGGCATCGCTGCTGATCTGAGAGAGATTGTTGACCGGCTTGATGTCGACCTTGAAGCCGTTGTGCTCGAGATAGTTGGCGTAGGATTCGCAGCAGCTGCATTGCGGGTTCTTGTACATGACGGCGTTGATCGTGGCGGCAAAGGCAGGCAGCGGCGTTGCGATCAGCAGGGACAGTGCGGCTAGGCGGTAGGTCAGTTTCATTGCAGTTCTCCTTGGTTGGACAAAACTTTCAGGTCACGCGGAACACTGTCATCAGGCCGGCCATCTGGTGATCGGCGACATGGCAGTGCAGCATCCAGTCACCGGGATTGTCGGCAACGAAGGCGCATTCGATCGTGTCCTTGGGGGCGAGCAGCACCGTGTCCTGCCATTGCCGGTGCGGTACTGGCGAGCCGTTGCGCGAAAGCACCGACAGGCTGAAGCCGTGGACGTGCATGGGATGCCACCACGCGGTTTCGTTGCGCATGGTGAGACGGCAGGTGGCGCCCTGCAGGACGATTTCATGCCGTTCGGCCTTGGCCAGGTCGGGGGCCGGCAGCGGATTGGCCGGCAGACGAAGCGGCGCATCGAGAGGATGGTCGCGCAGCGGCGCGCCGGCGTCGTAGGCGAGCGTGGTCAGGGAGTAGGCAAGGCCGTCGTAGAACTCATCGATCACCGCGTAGCGCTTGCCCGGGTCGCCCTGCATGTCGAGCACGACATCGATGCGCATGGCAGGCGCCAGCACCAGGCGTCCGCCCTCCGGCTCATGCGGGTCGCAGGGCTGGCCGTCGATGGCGACGATGACCGGACGGTGGACTTCGAAACGCAAAGCCATGATGCGAGCGAGTGACGCATTGGCCAGCCGCAACCTGACGCGCTCGCCGGCCTTCACGGTCAGGTCGGCCGGCGGTGCACCGTTGACGGTGACGACATTGCCGACGCGGCCCGACATCGCTGCATCCATCATGTTGCCGAAGCCGGCAGCGATTTGCCCATCCTTGGTGAGCCGCCAGTCCTGCAGCAGCCATAGAAGCTCGCGGTCGACCGCGACCGGTTCGGCTTCCTCGACGATCAGTGCGCCTGCAAGGCCACGGCCAAGCTGAACCAGGCTGTCGGCATGCGGATGGTACCAGAAGGTGCCGGCATCGGGCGGGGTGAACTCGTACACGAAATTTTCGCCCGGCCTGATCGGCGGTTGGGTCAATCCCGGCACGCCGTCCATCGCGTTCGGCAGCCGGATGCCGTGCCAGTGAACCGTGGTGTCCTCGCCCAGTCCGTTCTCAACGATGATGCGAGCGGGCCGCCCCTGGCGTAAGCGCAGTGTCGGGCCGGGGACCGTGCCATCATAGGCCCATACCGGAGTGCGCGGACCATCGGGGCCGGTGAGCCGTGCCTGGCCTGGCGCCACCCTGATCCGGTGTTCGCCGGTAGCCAGCGCCAGTGCAGGGCGGATCGGCACGGAGGCGGCAATGCTCGCTGCCGCAAACAGGAATTTGCGGCGCGTTATGAACGGACTTGAAACGGAATTCACCCTTGTGACCCCTGCGGTAACCGACGGCGAACGTCGCGACGTCGATTGGATTGCTGCCGCGCCCGCTGCGCATTGTGCGCAGCCGGACGATCAAACGCCGCCAATCAGCCGCGGAAACGGCAGAAACGGCGTCAGACGAGAGCGCTGGGTCTTGGAGGGAATGGCTCGGGCAACAGACTTCGCCCGTGCAGGAACGCGGCGGGAAGCGCCGGCGGCAGCTCTGCCCGCAGCAGTCCCGTCACGGGGAGAGCTTCCGGCAGCACCGCCAGAACCGGTGCGACGCAGGTCGGCGCACATTGCATCGGTTTGTCGTTGTCGGCCGAGCTCTTGAGGCAAGCGCTGCAGTCGCCGCCCTTGGCATCGGCCATCTTGGCCATGTCGGCGTCGGTGGTGCCGGCATCTGCGGCCATGGTCATGCGGCTGTCGATCGCCATCCTGGCCGACATGACGGCAGCCTGAGCGGCGGACAGGCTGAACCCGGCGATCACGAGGACCGCGAGCAGCATAGTCAGGAGGTGTTTTGGTGACAGACGTGCCATGTTCGGCCTAGGCTGGCCTCAAATAGCGGTTTTTGCAAGCCCCTGCGAGATCGAGACCATCGAGAGCCGGGGCGGCCAGCAATAACATCAACACCATCACATCGGGACAGACCATGCAGCAAGCCATTACGTCGGACGGCCTTCGCCGGGTGGTGCTTGTCGTCGCGCTGCTGAACCTCGGTTATTTCGGCATTGAATTCGCCGTGGCGCTGGCGATCGGCTCGGTGTCGCTGTTCGCCGACAGCGTCGATTTCCTGGAAGATGCCTCGGTCAACCTCCTGATACTGCTCGCCATGGGATGGTCGCTGCGTGCCCGCTCGCGGGTCGGCATGGCGCTGGCACTTATCCTTTTGGTGCCGGGCCTGGCGACGCTGTGGACCGCGTGGGAAAAGTTCAACATGCCGGTGCCGCCGCAGCCAACGGCCCTGACGCTGGCGGGGTTGGGCGCCTTGGCGGTCAACCTGTCATGCGCCTACATGCTGGCGCGCTACCGCCACCACAGCGGCAGTCTTACCAGGGCGGCATTCCTCTCGGCCCGCAACGACGCCGTCGCCAACATCGCGATCATACTGGCCGGACTGGTGACCGCCTTCCTATGGCGCTCGGCATGGCCGGATCTGATCGTCGGGCTGGGAATTGCGGCACTGAATGCAGACGCGGCGCGCGAGGTCTGGGAGGCTGCCCGGGAAGAGCACCGAGCCGTTTCGTGAAGCCAAACGCTCAGCGCGCTGCCGGATTGCTAATCCGCCAATGCAGGGCGCATACCGGCCGGCAGTGATCCAGAAACTTGCGTGATCTCTAATATAAACGCACACTTGCAAAGCGGACCGAGAGAGAAACCGCCACGAACATCATCAAAAAGGCCCGCGTCCCGGACGAGGACGCGGGCCGGTTTTCGTTGGCATGCGCTAGGCAGGTATCAAGACGGCGATGCGGTGGATGCCGACCACCTTGCTGGTGTTGGCTGCCGCCTCGGTCTTGCCCTTGGAGCAGGTATACATGTCACCTTCCTTGAGCTTGAATTGCTTGTCGGCTTTCTTGATCGTGAATTCACCGGCGGCAATGGTACATACCATGTCGTTGTCCATTACCATTGCGGGAGCGGCTGCTCCCGGCTGAAAGACCACATCGACAATTGAGATGCTCTTGTAGGCGGGGATATCGGAATTGCCGGTGCCGACCTCAACTACCCTGACGCCGGGGGCTATTTCCCTGCCTTCCTTCGGGCCGTATTTCTTGGCCTTTGCAGCTGCCGCCAGCGTGAACAAAGGCGTTACCGCGGCCGCCGTCACGCCGAGCGCAATTGCAGACCTGCGATTTATGGTTTTCATCGCGTCCTCCCATTATGTTGGCCGCGCACCAATGTGCATGGCCACTCTATGTTAGCACATTTGCAGATAACTGCAGAACGCCGTTTCGGAGGGTCCATGAGCGAACCGCCGCTCGGTCGAATGCGACCGAAAAACAGACAATTCCATGCTATGCTGACGAGCCATAAAACGGACGGCGGGGGATAGCAATGTTGGAAACGGACAAGGTGTTCGCTGGCTCGATTCCGGAAAACTACGACCGCTATATGGTGCCGTTGATTTTCGAGCCGTTCGCCGCAGATCTTGCACGACGGGCCGCGTCCTTGTCGCCCAGGGCCGTTCTGGAAACCGCCGCGGGCACCGGTGTTGTGACCCGCGCATTGGCGCCAAAACTGTCCTCCGGTGCAAGCTATGTCGTAACCGACCTCAACCAGCCGATGCTCGACTACGCCGCTTCGCGGCAAGCTCCCGACGATCGCATCGAATGGCGCCAGGCCGATGCTCTGGCGCTGCCGTTTGAAAATGCGGCCTTCGATCTCGTTTGTTGTCAGTTCGGTGCGATGTTCTTTCCCAACCGCTCATCTGCCTACCGCGAAGCCCGGCGAGTTCTGAAGCCTGGCGGACATTTCCTATTCAGCGTATGGGATCGCATCGAGGAGAATGTATTTGCCGACGATGTGACGAATGCTCTGGCGCGGATTTTTCCGAACGATCCGCCGCGCTTTCTGGCCCGCACGCCGCATGGCTACCACGATACGGCACTGATCCGCCGCGAACTGGAGGACGCAGGTTTTTCCGGTGTGGTGATCGAGACGAGGGCCGAACAAAGCCGTGCCTCCTCGCCGCGCCTTCCGGCCGTTGCTTATTGCCAGGGCACTCTCCTTCGCAACGAAATCGAGGCCAGGGAGGCGGGAAAACTGGATGCTGCAACCGACTACGCCGCAGCCGCGATTGCAGACAGGCATGGCAGCGGCGGGGTTGCTGCCAAAATCCAGGCTCACATAATCATGGCTGTGGTCTGAACGGTTCATCGTTTTCCGGGCGGAAAACCGTTTCACACTTTTCCTGGAATTTGCTTGAGGTGCTGGATATTCCGTTCCAGCGCTGAGCAGCAAACGTCTTGCCGCTATCCTGAATTCCCGGACGTTAATCGTTCATTCGCCCGAGTGGCAGGTCGACAAGTGGCAGGTCGATAATCGCCAGTTCGACCGATCGCCGGGGCTTGATGGCGGCGGCTGCCGGCGGCGCGATTCTGGTCGGCCTGGCTTCACTTTGGCAGCCGTCGCCGACTCCGCCCAGCAAGGTCTAGTCATTTCGCTTTCTTGACTCGGCCGACAAAAACGGGCAGCAAAGTCATCATTGGAGGGCAGTTTTGCCAACTATGCAGGTTTTGGAGGGCGTTTTTCGGTGTGACCGTCGCCCAATCGGCGGTCCGTAGAGGGATTGGTTAACCAACTTTGTCCATCTTTTGAATCAATCGGCAACAGACGCGAAGTGTGCTGGGGGCACCAGGCGAACTGTGAATGTCACGGCTGCGAAATCCGCTAGCCGGCAACGGCCGATTGAGAGTGGTTGAATGGCGTTTGTAAGTGCGAAAACCCGGGGTGACAGTCCTGCAACTGGATTGACTTCGATGAGGCCCGGCCTGCGCTGGGTCGCGGTTCCGGCCGTCGGCGCAGCCATTGCATTATGGTCGGTGGCGACCTTGGCCGGCCTTTATTCGATGGGAACCTCGCTCACCGCCGCTTCCAACGGTCTCCCGCAAAGCCTGCTCGCGCCGCGCACCATCGCGCTCGCCGATCCTCGCCGCAGCCTTGCAAAGGCGCAGGCCCCGACATGGGCCGCGGCAAACGCAGCGCTGTCGGCCCAGTTGCTGCAGCACGGATGCGATGCCAACTGCCTGCGGTCGGCGTCGAACTTCGTTCACCAGGGAAAATCGGCGCGTCTCAAGCGCAATACCGTGCCGCTTGTCGCCGATGCATCGCGGCAATCCAGCTTCGACGACGTGGTGGCCAAAGCCGCGCTGTCGCCGCAAAAGCTTGCCGCTGCCTTTGCCCGTGCCTCCTCCGGCTCACCCGTCATGCTCGCCAGCCTGCCGGCCGATGCCCGGTTCGCCGAGCCGGTACGCATACCCGACCCGAACGGCCCGCCATCGGTGCGCTTCGGGCCGGCGGTGGCGGAGATCGAACGCTCGTCGCGCCTGGCGCTGGCGCTGGCGAATACGTTGCCGGAGCAGATGATCGACGTGCTCCCGGCAGCCGTCATGGCAAGCGAGCCCGCGGCTTCACAAGAGCCGCAAGAACCTGAGGTCCAGTTGGCCTCGCTGCCGCCGCAGGACGACATGCCCGACAGCATTCCGCTGCCGACGCTGCGTCCGCGGGCGGTCATCGATCAGCCGGCGCCCCAGACTCAAGCCTCGAAAGACCGGGCGCCGAAAGACCGGACGCCAAAGGATCAGGCAGCAAAAACGGAGCCGCCCCAGGCATCCAAGGCCCAGGCATCGAAGACCCAGGCATCCAGGGCGAGCAAGGTCCAGACGGCCGATGCTCCGCCGGTCGAGACGCAACCCGGCAGCCTGTCGCCTCGCAATTCGTCACAAGCGGCAGTGCCGGCCGTGTCGGGCAAGCCGGGCAAACGGTCGAAGACGCAGGGCGGCGACATGCTGGCCTATGCCAAGCCCGACATGCCTTCCGGCGGACTCGGCGGGGCCTTCAGGAACCTGTTCACCACGCCTGGCATGGGCAGCGGCGTGGCCGTCTACGACATCTCGGCCAAGACCGTCTATATGCCCGACGGCTCGCGGCTGGAGGCACATTCGGGATACGGTTCGATGGTCGACCAGCCGCGCTACGTTCACAAGAAGAATGTCGGTCCGACGCCGCCCGACACCTACAATCTGACGCTGCGGGAATCGCGCTTCCACGGCGTCGAGGCACTGCGTCTCACCCCTGCCAGCGGCAGCAACAAATATGGCCGCGACGGCCTGCTCGCCCACACCTACATGCTGCGCGGCGGCCGCGCCGAATCCAATGGCTGCGTCGTCTTCAAGGACTATGCCCGCTTCCTCGCCGCCTACAAGAAAGGCAAGATCAAGCGCCTTGTCGTGGTGCCGCGGCTGTCGAAGCCGCTGACACGCGTCGCCCAAGAGGGCCGCGGCGCTTAGGTTATTCGCAGGCAGCGCAAACATGTGAGATGTCGGCGGGAACAGCGCCGGCATCGCTGGTTTTGCCGCGTGGACTTTCCCGCCCGATTTCCAACAGATTGTCAGCAGCCGGCCGCGAAACGGTTTTCATTCCCGGCCGGGGATATTATGACTGACCGGTCGGGCGGCTCCAGCTTCAAACAATCAAGAGGACATCATGACAATACGCGCTGTCGTTTGGGGCGAGAATATCCATGAGCGGACCAATGAGGTGGTCGCCGGCATCTATCCCGCGGGCATGCACGCGACGATTGCCAATGCGCTGAAGCTCGACCCGGAGATTTCGGTGTCGTGGGCAACCCTGGAGCAGCCGGAGCATGGGCTGCCGGCCGACCGTCTGGCCGAGACCGATGTCTTGCTGTGGTGGGGGCACAAGGACCATGGCGCCGTCGCCGACGAAGTGGTCGAGCGTGTGGCGCGCCGCGTCTGGGAGGGCATGGGGCTGATCGTTCTCCATTCCGGCCATTTCTCGAAGATTTTCAAGAAGCTGATGGGCACGCCCTGCACGCTGAAATGGCGCGAGGCGGGCGAGCGCGAGCGGCTTTGGGTGACCACCCCCAACCACCCGATCGCAGCCGGGATCGGCGAGTATTTCGAGCTCGAGAACGAGGAGATGTATGGCGAGCAGTTCGCCGTGCCGGAGCCGCTCGAGACCGTGTTCATCTCGTGGTTCCAGGGCGGCGAAGTGTTCCGGTCGGGGCTGACCTATCGCCGCGGCGCCGGCAACATCTTCTATTTCAGGCCCGGCCACGAGACCTATCCGACCTATCACGACGCCACCGTCCACAAGGTGCTGCGCAATGCGGTGAGATGGGCGCACAACCCGCTCGGCTCCAATCCGGCCATCCTCGATGCGCCGAACGTGCCGGCGGAAAAGGCGCTCGAGCCGATCGTCGAGCGCGGCGGAAAACTTCATTCCGCCGGCGAAGCCGGCTTTCGCTAGACCACAAATCCATGGTCGAACAAGAAGATAAAGCCCTGTCCTAAGGATAAGAATCATGCGCCTCTTGATACTCGGCACCGGTTGGATGGCGGAGGAGCACGCCAGGCAGTTCGGCAAGATCGAGGGCGTCGAACTGATCGGCGCCGTCGATCTCGACCGTACGCGTGTCGACAAGTTTTCGGACATCTACGGTATCCCCAACCGGTTCGCGTCGCTGGACGAGGCGCTGGCATGGGGCAAGTTCGACGCGGTGGCGAACGTGACGCCGGATCGCATCCACCATCCGACCACCATGATGCTGATCGCGGCAGGCAAGCCGGTGCTGTGCGAGAAACCGCTGGCCGAAAACTTCGAGAAGGCCAGTGAGATGGCCGATGCCGCCGAGCGGGCCGGCATCATCAACATGGTCAACCTGACCTATCGCAACGTCGCGCCGCTGCAGAGAGCGCGCGCCATGGTGCTGGCCGGCGAGATCGGCACGGTCAGGCATGTCGAGGCGTCCTATCTGCAGAGCTGGCTGGTGTCCAAGTTCTGGGGCGACTGGCGCACCGATCCGAAATGGCTGTGGCGGCTGTCGCGCGGCCATGGCTCCAATGGCGTGTTGGGCGACGTCGGCATCCACATCCTCGATTTCGCCAGCTATGGCGCGGCGCTCGATATCGACCATGTGTTCTGCCGGCTGAGATCCTTCGACAAGGCGCCCGGCAACCGCATCGGCGAGTACGGGCTCGACGCCAATGACAGTTTCACGATGTCGCTGGATTTCAGCAATGGCGCCTTCGGCGTCGTCCATGCCAGCCGCTGGGCGACCGGCCATTTGAACGAACTCCGTCTGCGCATCTACGGCGACAAGGGCGGCATCGAAGTCGTGCACAATCTGACCGGCTCAGAGCTGAAAGCCTGCATCGGCGAAGACGTCGAGAACGCCAAATGGCAAGTTCTGGACACCGGAACGGTGCAGACCAACTACCAGCGCTTCGTCGATGCAGTGCGCAACGGTGTCCAGGCCGAACCGTCGTTCCGGCATGCTGCCGAATTGCAGAAGGTCCTCGACCTCGCCGTCGTCTCGGATGAGAAGCGGGCTGAATTGAGCACGCACGCGGATGCGCAATAGGCCTGGGTTCCTCGCGGCGGGGCGGGGGCGGTCAGGGTCAAAACAAAACCGAGTTTGCATCTCCGCCATTCACGGCAGGAAGTCACGGCTCTGAAAGCAGAGTTCATTGTCTTGGAGAGAGGCCATCGAGCAGGAAGCCGAGGCCTTTCCGGAAAGCACCATCCCAATCGTTATCCAACAGCAGACGAGAGCGTTCGATCGTCGGATAGCGTTCGCTGAGCCCTGTAAGGCGCTGCTGCGTGTCGGCTCTGCCGTCGTCCGAGAGGTCGAAGTTCGCCCGGCTGATGGTGGCGCCCATCACATAGTTCCACAGCGACCATATCGCGACGTTCAAATCTGCGTCCGCCACACCGGCCCTGGACAAGGTCTTGCTCAGCAGTTCAAGGCGACTGAGGATGTTCGCGCCGAGCGCCCGGCGCGGCAACAGCGATGCCGACCAAGGATGGCGCAGCATGCTGGCGCGCCAGTCTTCGAGCATATGGACGACTTCTCCGCGCCAGTCTCGAGGTTCAACCAGTTGCGGCGGTCCGCCATATTCGAGCACCGAATCGAGCGCCAGATCAAAGACATCCTCTTTGTTGTCGACGTGCCAATATAGGCTCATCACGCCCGAGCCGAGGCGATCGGCCAGCCGACGCATCGTCAATCCGTCGACCCCTTGAGTGTCCAGCAGTTCTACCGCGGTCGCCACGATACGTTCCCGCGAGAGAGGCGGTTCACTGCGCGGCTTCTGCACGGGCTGGAGCGACCCGCTTGTCCGCTGAGACCGCGTGCTCCGGGCGCCGCTACGTTTGGCTGCCATCCGTCTTCCTCGCTGTTCGGGCCGTCGATTTTGACCGGCAACGCGACGAATGTCGATCCTGAACGATTGACTCGTACGACGTACCATGCGACTGGCTCGTGCGGCGTACGAGTCGATCGCCGATATCAATCATGCCGGCCGCGAGGGTGTCTTGCTCGCAGTCGGCAGAGCCAAGAGAAAATCATGCCACGCGCCAAGCGCCTGCTTATCGGAGGGTTAATCGTGATGACCATGGGCGTTTCCACTGCCACAGCGAATGATCTCAAGCTGACCATCGTCAATCCACAAAACCTCTATGACCCATCGCCGAATGGCTACAGCACGGCGGTGATCACGCCCCGCGGAGCCCGGCTGGCCTACATCTCCGGACAGGGCGGCCAGGACAGCACGGGAGCCTTGTCGCCCGACTTCGCTGTCCAGGTTGCGCAGGCCTACGCAAATTTGCGCACCGCCCTCGATGCGCTCGGTGCCAGGCCGGATCAGGTCGCCAAGCTCACGGTCTTTGTGGTCGATCACGATATGTCCAAGCTTGGGGTCTTGACCAGGAACGTCAAGGAGATGTTCGGCGAGGCGCTGCCGGCGCAGACTCTAATTCCCGTTCCCAAGCTTGCAATCGACCCGATGCTCTTCGAGGTGGAGGCCGTGGTCGTGCTTGACTAGGGGCGCGGCTATAGCTCCGATCGCCCAAATCGAGTGGGTCGAGCGCGCCGCTAGCCGCGCGCTCGCCATCACGAAGGCCGAGCAACAGGGCTTCGCTTGTTGCGTCTGCGGCGACAAGGGTGGCATCGAAGTCGTGCACAATCGGGTCGCACCACGCATTCGTCATCCCAGGGTCTGCGCCGCGTCGCTTCGCTCCTTGCTCCACCCCCGGGACGAAGTCATCATGGCTGAGGCCATTGCGGATGTCGGAGATCGGCGGAGCGTTTCCTGCTCCCACCCAACATAGCCTCACCTGGAGATGAAATGATGGAAACCAGCGTAAGGAAGCTATTCGAGAGATATGAGCGCTTTTTCAACCAGTCCCTCGGCGGCGACATGGACATGGATGAAGTCGCATCGCTGTATGCTTCGGACTTCATAGCGGCTTCGCCCGCCGGGGTCATGACTGGAAAGAACGATGGGCAACTCAAGCAGGTCATGGCGCAAGGCTATGCGCACTATCGCGCGATAGGTACGAAGGAAATGCGGATACGCAACCTCAGGCTCTCGCCGATAGACGAACATCATTGCGTGGCCCATGTCGCCTGGACGGCAACCTATGCCCGCAGGGATCAATCGAAGGTGGCGATAGATTTTGACGTCCACTACCTCGTGCAGAAATTGGACGCGGAGCCGAAGGTTTTCGGCTGGATATCAGACGACGAGCAGGCGCTGTTGAGAAAGCACGGCATCGTCTGAGGTCCGCTTTGTCCTAATGCCCTCCTAATGCCGCAGGATCTTGCTCAGGAAAGAGCGGCTGCGGTCGGTCTTCGGGTTGGAGAAGAACTCGTCCGGGGTGCCGCTCTCGACGATGGCGCCGGCGTCCATGAACACGACGCGCTGGGCGACCTTGCGGGCAAAGCCCATCCCGTGCGTCACCACCATCATGGTCATGCCTTCCTCGGCGAAGACGTCGAGAACGCTAAATGGCAAGTTCTGGACGCCGGAACGGTGCCCACCAACTACCAGCGCTTCATCGATGCAGTCCGCAACGGCGTCCAGGCCGAACCGTCGTTCCGGCATGCTGCCGAATTGCAGAAGGTCCTCGACCTCGCCGTCGTCTCGGATGAGAAGAGGGCCGAATTGAGCACCCACGCCGATATGCAATAGGTTTGGCTTCCTCGCCCCCGCCAAGCGGGGGGAGATGTGGCCGCAAAGCGGCCGGAGAGGGGTCTTTGGCAGCGAGGGCCTTCGCAAGAACGAAATGTCTTTAATGTCGGGACAAGGTCGCACGCAATGACATGGTCAGCGCAATTTCCCCTCTCCGTCTCGGCGACCCGAGTGGTTTGTGAAACTCGCTAGCCGCGAGCGAGACTGAACTAACTCGGAAGGTCAGTTGACTCTTCGCCGCAACGGCCCATCGTTGATTGTTGGCCTGCCTTTCCGACCAACTTTTGAACAGGGAGGAAACAATGGAAGCCGTCAATCGTAGATCCACACTTGCACTCGGTCTTACACTGGCCGCAACGCCTCTGATCGCTTGGGGGACACCAGCAGCCGCCCAGACTTACGGCCCCGATGAGGGCAAAGAGGTCTCACCCGGCGTCAGAGTTGTAGCGCTTGGCGAGCGCAAGTCGGTCATACCAGCCTATGCAACGGTGAAGCTGCGCGATGTTGTCATTCAGCCCGGAGCGAAGACGGCTGACAACATGATGAAGAACGACATGCTCTGCCACATGACTGAGGGAGAACTTTCGGTCGTTCACAACAAACAAAAGTTCACAGTCAAGAAGGGCGATGTTTGGGCCTGCGCTAATGGCGCTACGACAGAAGGCACCCAGAACACGAGCAGTGCGGTCGCGATCATGCGGGTCATCGATTTGATGCCCGCATAAGGGAAGCGGCTGGTGGAAGTGCGGCAATGGCCGCCCTAAGAGGAAGCCCGGCGCGCATCTGTCGTATTAGGGAACGTCCAGCGAAGGGCCGCTTTCCATCCATCTCGGCCATCGACGACAGCCAACTGAGTTGAGTTTGAACCCTAATGCCGCAGGATCTTGCTCAGGAAGGCGCGGCTGCGGTCGGTCTTTGGGTTGGAGAAGAACTCGTCCGGGGTGCCGCTCTCGACAATGGCGCCGGCGTCCATGAACACGACGCGCTGGGCGACCTTGCGGGCAAAGCCCATCTCGTGCGTCACCACCATCATCGTCATGCCTTCCTCGGCGACCGCAACCATGACGTCGAGCACTTCTGAGATCATCTCGGGATCGAGCGCCGAGGTCGGCTCGTCGAACAGCATGATCTTGGGGCGCATGCCGAGGCAGCGCGCGATCGCCACGCGCTGCTGCTGGCCGCCTGAGAGCTGCGCCGGATAGGCATCGACCTTGTCGGCGAGGCCGACCTTGGCGAGCAGCTCGCGCCCGGCCTTCTCGGCCTCAGTCCGCGGGATCTTGCGGACATGGATCGGCGCCAGGGTGACGTTCTCGAGCGCCGTCTTGTGCGGATAGAGGTTGAACGACTGGAAGACGAAGCCGATCTCGGTACGCAGTCGCGTCATGTTGGTGGCGGGGTCGCCGAGGCGCTGGCCGTCGACCGTCAGGTCGCCGTCGCGGATCGTCTCCAGCCCGTTGATGCAGCGGATCAAGGTGCTCTTGCCCGAGCCGCTCGGGCCGCAGACGACGACCACTTCGCGCGGCTCGACGCTCAGCGTAATATCCTTCAGCACGTTGAGCTGGCCGAACCATTTGTTGACGCCGCGAAATTCGATCATGCCGGCACCATTCTTGCTGCTGAGGTTCGTCATAGCTGCACCTCGCCATGGGCTGCGCCCATGCGCTGTTCCAGCCGTCGGGCCAGCATGATCAGGGGGTAGCAGACGATGAAATAACCGACGCCGACGAGGAAGAAGACGAGCAGGCCGTTCGGCACACGCTGCACCACCAGCCACCCGACGCGGGTGAGATCGGTGAGCCCGATGGCCGAAACGACCGAGGAATCCTTGATCAGCAGCACATATTGCCCGACCAGCGGCGGCAGCACGATGCGCATCGCTTGCGGCAGCACCACCTGGCGCATGCGCTGCCAGCGCGACAGGCCGGACGCCAGCGCCGCCTCGACCTGGCCGGTCGGCACCGAGCGGATGCCGGCGACGACGATCTCGCAGATGAAGCAGGCGGCCAGATTGGTCAGCGCGATGATGCCGGCGGTGAAGGCGTCGAGCTCGATGCCGAGTTCCGGCAGGATGAAGAAGATCAGGAAAATCTGCACCAGGAACGGAGTGCCGCGGATCAGGTCGACCCAGCCGCCGATCGCGCTGCTGATCAGCCGGTTGCCGCCTGTGCGCAGGATGCCGAGGCCGAAGCCGAGCAAGGTGCCCAGCACCAGGCTGATCAACGACAGCACCACGGTCATGCCGAGGCCGCGCAAGGCGAGGGGATAGCTGCCGGCGATGCTTTGCAGTTGCTGCCAGATCATGTCCGTGCCCCCGCCAGGCCGAGCCAGCGCCCGGAGAGTGCCGCCAGTCCCTTCAGCCCGTAATAGAGCAGCAGGTAGAAGGCGGCGATGGTGATAAAACCTTCGGCCGGCATGAAGCGGTCGGAAGCGAGCAATTGTCCGGCGCGCGTCAGTTCGGCGACCGAGATCAGCGACAACAGCGCGGAATCCTTGACCAGCACGATCGCCTGGCCGAGCAGCGGCGGGATCGTCACCTTAAACGCCTGCGGCAGGATGACGAGGCGCATGCGCTGGACATAGGTCATGCCCGAAGCGACGCCGGCCTCCACCTGGCCGCGCGGGATCGACAGGATGCCGGCGCGGATGATCTCGGCGACATAGGCGCCGCTGTTCAGCGACAGGGCCAGGATGCCGACGACGAGCTCGGGCAGGACGAAGCCGAGCCGCGGCAGGCCGAAATAGAGGAAATAAAGCTGCGCCAGCAGCGGCGTGGCGCGCACTGCATCGATATAGGCCTTGGCCGGGACGCGGAACAGCCGGCCGCGCTGCAGGTTCATCGCGGCGAGTACGATGCCGACGGCGAGCGCGCCGGCAAAGGAGAGGACAGACAGCCACACGGTCGTGACGAGGCCCTGCCCGAACAGGGGCAGATATTCGACGATGGTGCGGAAGCTGAAGTTTTCGAGCATGGTGAGGCGGTGACTGGTGACTGGTGAATGGCGAGTAGCGAGTAGCGAGTAGCGAGTAGCGAGTAGCGAGTAGCGTTCCCTACTCCCTACTCCCTACTCCCTACTCCCTACTCCCTATCCCTCTACTCAGTGATCCTTCTTCCAGGCGTCGGAATTGACCCAGTAATCGAGGTTCTTCTGCAGGCGGCCGTCGAGGCTGACCTGGTCGAGGAACAGGTTCATCCAGGTCAGCAGGTCCTGCTCGTCATAGCGCGTGGCGAAGGCCAGTGGCTCCTTCGACAGCATGTCCGGCATGATGATGAAGCTGCCGGCCGGATAAGCGGTTGACTGGCCCTTGACCGCCGAGACGTCGTTGACGCCGCAATCGGCCTGGCCGTTGTTGACGGCGTCGAGCAGCAGCGGGCCGCCGCCCTTGTAGCTCTTGATGTCGGCATCGGGGAAGGCGGCCTTGGCTTCCTTCTCGCCGGTGGCGCCGAGCAGCACCGCGATCTTGGTGCCCTTGGCCTTGCAGTCCTCGGTGGACTTGAAGGCGGTCCCAGCCTTGGTGAAGACGGTGCTGCCCGTGTACATGTAAGGCTTGGTGAAGGCGACCTTCATGCCACGCGCCAGTGTCGGCGTCATGTCGGCAACCAGAAGATCGGCCTTGCCCGACAGCAGCGCCGGGATCAGGCCGTCCCAGTCGAAGTCGAGGAAGGTGATCTTGACGCCCATTTCCTTGGCCATCAGTTCGGCGAGTTCGACCGAACTGCCGGTGCGTTCGCCGGCGGCGCCGACCAGCGAGAAGGGCGGTCCCTGCGTCTGCACGGCGACGCGCAACTCACCGCGCTTGGTAATCTCGTCGAGCGTTCCGGCACTGGCGGCAGCGGTGAGGCCGGCGAGCGCAAGTCCGGCGATTAAAAGCTTGGCAATCTTCATTTGGGCATTCCTCCTTGTTGTCGTTTGTTGTTCCACTTGTTGTTCCACCCCATCGGGGCGCCTTTTGAGCGGCGGCGCCGTTGCCGGCGGCAACCACCGTTCGAAAATCTTCAATCCCAGCTCACCGTTTCGGCGACCTTGATGCCGCGCCTGCCCAGCTCGTCGAGGAAGCGGCCATCGGGCACATGCAGCAGCGGGTTGAGCAGGCCGGGCGTGGCGATCTCGCGCCGTGCCAGCATCTGCGCCACGATACTGGCGGGATAGCCGACGCCAAGGCTCATGCCGAACAGGCCGGAGGCGAGGTCGCGTTCGATGACCAGCTCCGAGGTCACCGTCTTGCGGCGGCCGCCTTCGCTGCCGACAAAGACGTTGCGCATCACGCAAAGGTCCTTTTCGTCGGCGCCGTATTGCAGTTGCGGACCGAGCAGCCGGCCGAGGAATTCGCGTGGGCTGACGCCGGTGCCGGGTACCTTGTCCTCGGACAGGAGGCCAAGCTGCTTCAGCGGGGCCCAGAACGCCGACCAGCCGGGCCAGCGCAGCGAATAGCGGCCGGAGCGCTGTAGCCCCTTGGCGGCGGCGAGCATGCCGGCATAATGCGGCGCGTCACCATTGGGGAAGGCCTCGAGCCTGCCCAGCCCGGCGATCTCGATATCGTGGATGAAACGATTGTCGTGCTGGCGGGCGGCCGGCACATCGACCCGGTTGCCGTCCTCGACCAGCACGCTGTCGCGGTTCTGGCTGACCAGAACCATGTCGAAATTCCAGCTCACCTTGTAGCGGAGCGGCTCGACCACCGCCTTCGGTTCGGGAATGCCGCCGCAATAGGAATCGATCGCGGTGATGGTGTCGAACTGGCTTGCGGCGCGCGCGTAGAGCACAAGGTCGATGCCGGGGTCGAGCCCGCATTCGGTGACGATCGAGACGCCGGCCTTTTCGGCCTCGGGAGCGAGATCGGCGATGGCCTTGCCGTAATTGGTGGTGACCAGCGGCGTGCGCGTCGCGATCGCCGCCTGCACCGCCTCGCGCATCAGCGGCTGCGGCAACAGGTCGATGACCGCGTCGACGTCCTTCATCACATCGGCCAGCACCGGACCGATCGCGCCCTCCGGCACGACAAAACGCACCCGGGCAAGGTCGGTCAGGCCGCCAAGCCGCGCCGCGCCGTCGGTTGCGGTGTCGAGGCAGACCACTTGCTCGACGCCGTCGCTGGCAACGAGATCGGCGATCGCCGCCCGGCCTTGCAGGCCGAGGCCGCCGAGAACCGCGATCTTCATGCCATTTCCTTTCGCGTCTCGTCCGACCAGCAGCCTTCAGGCAGGCTGACCCATTTGTTGCAGGACGCCATGACGACGAAGGTCTCGCTGCGCACGACTTCGCCCGGCTCACCGGCGCCGGGGATCAGCTCGCTGGTGACGCGGTAGAGATCGGCGACATCGCCGGCCACCGTTACGTCGACGATGATGTCGAAGCGTCCGGTGACGACGGCGGCCGAGTTCACGAAAGGCAGTTCGGAGATGCGCTGCGCCAGTTCACGCGCCCGGCCGCGCCCTTGCGCGTTGATGCCGACGATGGCCGAGATCAGCTCGGGGCGTTCGGTCAGGTTAAGCAGTCCGACGATCTTGAGCAGGTTGCGGTCGAGCAGGTTGCGCAGCCGCATGCGCACCGTCGGCACCGAGATCGCCATCTTCTCCGCGAGGCGGTTGACGCCAAGCTGCGCATCCTGCGACAGCAGCTTGACCAGTCGCCGGTCGGTCTGATCGAGATGTTCCCGCAAACGCTCAGGCTTTCATAAAAGGAAATAAACGGTCGGATTTTCTTTCTGATATGAAAATACCTTATGAGAGATTTTTAACAACGGCAAGAGCCACGTCATCCGCGGTGCCCCTGTGCCTGTCGGCAGTTTCGTCGCAGATGCCACATTTTGTTCTTGCTTTGTGCCGGCAGCTATGCTACTAATTTGGGTATGGTGCTAATCGCGCCGCCGACCCGCCCTCCCGAGGCGGGTTTTTTGTTTTCCGGATACCCTTTGAAGGTTCAGCGCCGCCGGCTTGAGTTGGCGGTACAGCGCCGTTCGGGACGCGCTGTGTTCGAGGGTGAAAGAAGCAAGTGGCGCAAGAGGTGCCTGGAATCCATAGCTTAGAAAGGAACGGTAGATCGACATGAAGAAGATTTCTCATCTGTTGGTGCTGACGGCAATCTGCACCATTACCGCCGCCATGGCGCCAGCTGGCGCCGCATATGCCCAGAATGCGCCCTACTGGCGAGCGGACTGGGAGGAGGGGCCTTGCACCGGAGCCTCGTGCTATACCGACTGGTCTTTCGTCCAGGCGGAGAATCCGGCGGAAGCCGATCCCAGCCTGAACGCAATTATCAGCGGCCTGGTCTCGACCGGCGCAGGGAATGTATCCTCGCACGGCGGCAACAGCTTCGGAAAGTTCGAAACGACGCTGGCTGCCATCAATGCCGGGAAGCCCCACTCCAAAGTCTACAAGGAGTGGCTCTTTGCAGGCGGCCTGGCCAAGAACGACGCTTTCGGACGTCCGCTCCAGGCGGTGTCGCCGTCAGGGATCGATGGAACTTATGTCGCGTGGTTTTTCATTTCCTCCGATTACCAATACGCAGGAAACGGCTGGACGAATATCTTCCAGTTCAAGGTGACCGAGCAATCGCCTTTCAAGCAGGACCCAACATGGTGGGTCAACCTGACCGACAATCCGACTGACGATGTGGTGATGCTGCATGTGGAGAATGCGGCGGCCGGAGTCCACAATCCGGCTAACGATGTTCCCGCCCCGAAGGGGCGCTGGTTTCAGCTGCGCGCGGATCTCTATGAAGGGGTAGGCATCGATTGGTATCTGGACGGGGTGTTTTGGCAATCGTCGTCGAACGCAACGTGGCCGGTCGGGCGGGATTCCGACGGATCAGGTACACCTCAGTCATTCGTGTTTGGCGTGGGCCACTATGGTGGAGTTGGCAAACTCTACACTGACGATGCCTACATGATTGCAAAGTAGCCACTGACACATTGTCGAAGTGCATAACAAGCTGCTTCGGGTCCAACCGGGCGGCTATTTTTGTACCTAGAGCGCGTCGCATTGAACGGATCCTGCGACGCGCTTTAAGTTTCTTGTTTTATGCATGTCGTTGTCGCAAAATCGTTGCGAGGCGCAACCGCAACTTATTGTGCCTTCACCTGATAGGCGGAGAGGCTCATCCGAGATATCGCCAAAAGCGGCTTCTCAATAAAACTATAGCTGGCCAGGGAGACGGCAATGCAGGCGGTGACAATAACCATGCCTGCGAGCCATGGTGATACATTGGCGCTTGCAACGACAGGAGCGGTCGCAAGCAGCACGATAGGATGTGTCAGATAGAGAGAGTAGGAAGCATCACCCAACCTTGCCAGCACGCGAGGAGCAAGAAGCCGGAAGTAGCTTTCCAGGCTTATGCAAGCCGCGACAAGGATCAACGCCGGGATTCCCTGAGCAAGGGTTCGCGGCAAGTTGAAGCCAAGGCCCATCACCAGCATGGACACGATGGCGAACACGAGTGCCGAGACACCCAGGACGGCAGGCGAACGCGCCAGCCTGCCGACCAGGTGGCCGAGAGCCATGCCGGCAAGGAACTCAAACAGGATTGGCGTGGTATAGAAAAACAGCACAGTATCGGCGGCGGGTTTGAAGATGATGCGCGCCGCTACGGCGATTGCAAAGACAACGCCGACCATGGCCATTTGCGTCAAGGTGCCAAGACCCATAGTTGCCGCGAACAGAATGTAAAACAGGATTTCCAGATTGAGCGTCCAACCCACGCCAAGCACTGGTTGGACATAACCTGTAACAGTGTCGAGATAGGGAATGAAAAGCAGGCTATTGGTGAGCTGCTCAAGAGACACTGCACGACCGGCAAACAACCAAAGTGCGGCGACCATGACGAAGGTCATAACCCAATAGAACGGAACGACGCGCGTGAAGCGCTGCATCAAAAAAGCACGATGGTCGCGACGTCTGTTCTCCGTCGAGAGAACCATGACAAAACCGCTGATGACGAAAAACAGATCGACACCACTGTTTAGGATGGGAATACCCAGATCGAGCATGCCCAGTGCGGCCGGAAGATGATAGATAACAACCATGAGGGCTGCTAGCCCCCGCAGGATCTGTACCGATGTATACTGTTGAACCCGGCGCGGCGCAGCGTGATCATTCTCTGGAATGATGTTCATCGAAAAATGGTCCCCTGTGCGGGGAGCATTAACACACGGGGGTCGTTGATGTGCTGATTAATTGCTGGTTTAATTAATGCGTAAAGTTTTAGATAAGTTTTACTGACACCAGCACGCGGCTATACTTTAGACCCGCCCGACTTTGGCCTGCCTCTCTGTCAAAACCTGGCATCTCCCCAGTGAAGAGGAGATTGGCTGTTTCCCCGCGCTAACGGCTGGTCTCGAAGATAGCGACGGCTGCCGCTGTCAGCGCGGCGTTACCGGGTGCTACTGTTCCATCAGGAAGCTCCTTGCCGTCTTCCAGCCCGACGCGCGTCGACCAACGGCGTTCCGCCGCCCGGTGCACGAAAGGCCAGACCGTGGCGTCGGCACCGTGCAGCAGGATCGCCCGGCGCATCCCGGCGCCGTCGAGCACGGCGGCGATATCGTCACTGACCTCCAGCGCCGCGTCCAAGGGCTGCTCGGAGATTTCGAGCAGGATGCGCAGCACCCGTTTGCCATGGTCGAGGCTCACCAGGCGTTCGGCGTCGGCGACGGAGGCAAGCCCCGCCTCGATGCCGATGCCGCGCTGGCGCAGACTCTCCATGACGGCGGGCGCGGCGTCTTCGCTCAGATTGACCGAGGCATAGTCGGGCAGCTCGCTCCAAGCGGCGATCGCGGCCAGCGTCCGCTCGTCGTCATTCTCGATCCAGGCGCCGGTCGACACGCCGATCAGCGTTCCAGGGCAGGCGCGACGAAGCGCTAGCACAGTCTGGTCCATCGCCGCCGGAGCCAGGCTTTCGCGGCCGTCCAGCCCGCGCGCATGGACATGCAGCTCAGCCGCGCCGGTGGCGACGCAGGCGGCGCCGTCGCGCGCCATGGCCTCCGCGTCGAGCGGCAGGTTGGGGTGGAAATCGGCGCTGCGCGCGCCATTGATGCAGGTCTGGACAATCATGCTATGGGCAGTCCGGTTGCGGTTGCTGCCAGTCTAGCGCGGGCCAGTGAAAACCGGAATCGCGCTGGCGAAGGCTCCTGACATATGGACGTGGCACAGCCTGAATCAGTCTGGCAGAATGCACCTATATCGTGTTGTTCGGCTTAGTCTTCTTAGCAAACGAACATCCGTCGGGCAGAGTTACGGCGAAACACCCAACTCGCGTAATGCAGCGTTGGCGGCACGGTATTCGATAAAACTCTTTGGACAATGGCTGACGGTATGCCTGTAAAGCCATAGGGCGTGATCGCGTTGCCCTTTGAGCCGGCTGAGTTCTGCGTTGTAGAAACCGATCTCGCAAAACTTGCCGTGTTTCTTGGTTGGATCCGAGTCATCGGCGTCGTTCAATGTCGCGGTGGGCGTCTTTTCGCTAAGCAGCATTCGAACCACAGGCGCCGGCCACTTCGTCATGTCGAGCTTGGAAGCTGCCTTCCGCAAATGGCCCGCCGCACCGTTGCGTCGTTCAACAATATCCAGCCAGATGGCAAAATAGGCGTAGTCGGGCCTGAGCGCGGCCGCCTTTTCAAAGTCAGCCTGCGCCTTGGCCAGCGAGCCAGAATAGAAATAGAGAACACCCCTGTTTGAGTAGCTGTACGGATAATTCGGATCGAGCAGGATCGCTTGGTCGAAGTCAGCAATGGCTCGACCGTCGCCGGCCTTTTCCATCCAGGCAATGCCGCGGTTGTGGTAAATTCTTGCATTTTTCGGATCGAGACCAATCGCCCGGTCGTATTCGTCGATGGCCCGATCGTACTCACCTCGCTTGTTCCAGAGAAAGCCTCGGTTGCTGTAGGCGATGGCAAGTGTTGGGTCGATATCGATTGCGTGGCTGTAGTCCGCGAAGGCGCGAACATCGTTCTCCTTTGCCACCCAGGCCAAGCCCCGATTATTATACGCGAGGGCTTGTTTCGGGTCGAGCTTGATCACCTGGTCGTAGTCGGCGATGGCGGGATCATTGTCTCCCTTGCTAGCCCAGGCGATACCTCGATTGAAGTACGCTTTGGGGTCTTTCGGATCGAGGCTGATCGCCTTGTCGTAGTCGGCGATGGCGCGGTCATTGTCGCTCTTGCCTGACCAGGCCACCCCTCTGTTGTACCAAATGCTCTCATCGTTCGGATCGAGGCTGATCATTGGTTGTAGTCGGCGATAGCACCGTCAAAATCGCCGCCCGTCAGCCGGGCGTTGCCGCGCCGGTAGTAGGCATGTGCGTTTTTCGGATCGAGGCTGATCACCTTGTCATAGTCGGCCAGCGCGCGCTCCTCTTCGCCCCTGCCGGTCAACGCATCGGCTCGGCCATTCAGGGAACCGACGTCGTTCGGGTTGAGCCTGATGGCCCGGTCGAAGTCGGCTATCGCGCGGTCGTCGTCGCCTTTGCGTGACCAGATCAGCCCACGATTGTGGTAATTTCTGCCGTCTTCGGGATCGAGGCTGATTGCCCTGTCATAGTCGGCCAAAGCCCGGTCGTCCTCGCCCTTGAAGGTCCAGGCGACGCCGCGGTTGTAGTAGGCATCGCCATATTTCGGGTCCAGGCTGATCGCCTTGTCCAGATCGGCGATGCCCTTGTCGTAGTCGCCCTTGAAGACCCAGCTGATGCCCCGGTTGTAGTAGCCGCTGGCGACGGTCGGTGCGATGCCGATGAACGCGCTGTAGTCGGCGATCGCGCGGTCATAGTCGCCTCGTTCCGTCAGGGCATTGCCGCGCTTGAAATAGGCAATACCGCGGTTTTCGAGGGGCTCTGTCGCATCCTCGATCATGCGCGTGCAGGCGGCGATCCGCGTGCTGGCCTCGACCTTGTCGTCGCTGACGCAGTCGCTGCTGGCGGACAAGGCCGGGAGCGCCGAGACCAGCATCGCGACGAGGCAAACGAGGAATTGCCGGACTGCCCCGTCCCTTTGTCGAACCCGTCCGCTCAATTCGCCCCCCCATCGCGGCAAGCCCCGCTGCATTGTATTCAACGAAATCCCCGAGACAATCGCTAACGAGTTCACCCGGCAAGAAACGGGTGGTCCGCGCGCGCCGTTTCACCCATCTCAATGACAGAGAAGCCACAGGAGGCGAAGCCATGACCATCCATTCGATAGGCGCGAAAGCGGCGGTGAAATCGGCGGAGGTGCGCGTTGCCGGATATGACTGGCGGAAGCTGGCCGATGAGCTGAGCGGCTATGGCTGCGCGGTGATGGAAGAGCTGCTGACGCCGCAGGAGTGCCGGCAGATTGCCGGACTTTATCCGGACGAGAGCCATTTCCGCAGCCATGTCCACATGGCGCGGCATGGTTTCGGCAAGGGCGAGTACGGCTATTTCCGCTATCCCTTGCCCGATCTGATCGGCGGCTTGCGCACCGCGCTCTATCCGCGCCTGGCTGCGGTCGCCAACGACTGGAACGAGCGCATGGGTATCGCGCAGCGCTATCCCGACGAACACGCCGCGTTCCTCGAGCAATGCCACGAGCAGGGCCAGACGCGGCCGACGCCGCTCCTGCTGCAATATGTCCCCGGCGACTTCAACTGCCTGCACCAGGATCTCTACGGCGATCTTGCCTTCCCGCTGCAGGTGGCGATCCTGTTGTCCGAGCCCGGCAAGGATTTCACCGGCGGCGAATTCGTGCTGACCGAGCAGCGTCCGCGCATGCAGAGCCGCGCCGAGGTGGTGCCGCTGCGCCAGGGCGATGCAGTCGCCTTCGCGGTCCACAATCGTCCGGTCCAGGGCAGCAAGGGCAATTACCGCGTCAACCTCAGGCACGGCGTCAGCCGGCTACGCTCCGGCATGCGCCACACTGTCGGTATCATCTTCCACGACGCCAAGTAACCGAGCCTCTCGGCCCGGCGGCGATTACCTGGAAAAATCGCTGCGCACGATGCCGTGGCGCTGGAGCTTGTCGTAGAAGGTCTTGCGCGGAATCCCCAGCGCTTCGATCGTGCGCCTGACATCGCCCTCGTTGCGGCCAAGCGCCTCGCGGATGATGTCGGCCTCGTAGCGCTCCAGCCGCTCCGGCAGCTTCATGGCGGCGTTCGATTCAGTTGGGGCAGGGGGTTGTGCTTCGGCGCCTTCCTCCAATCCAAGCACGAACCGCTCGGCGAAATGCGCCAGTTCGCGCACATTGCCCGGCCAGTCATGGTCGCTCAGATGGCGATGTACCGTCGCCGGCACTGCCGGCACCGGACGATGGAAGCGGGCGGCGGCGCGCTCGGCGAAATAGAAGAACAGCAGGGCGACGTCGTCGCGGCGCTCGCGCAGCGGCGGAATGGAGATCGTCACCACGTTGAGCCGATAGTAGAGATCCTCGCGGAAGGCGCCGCGCTGGCGCGGATCGCCGAGATCGACCTTGGCGGCGGCGACGACGCGCAGATCCACCGGCCGCACCTCGTTGGTGCCGAGCGGAGTGACCTCGCGCATCTCCAAGACGCGCAGCATCTGCACCTGTGTCGAGACCGGCATGCTTTCGATCTCGTCGAGGAACAGCGTGCCGCCGCTGGCATGCTCGATGCGGCCGATCCGTTTCTTCTGCGCGCCGGTGAAGGCGCCGGCCTCATGGCCGAACAACTCGCTCTCGATGACGGTCTCCGGCAGCGTACCGCAATTCAGCGCGACGAAATTGCCCTTGGCGCGGCGGCTCCAGCGATGCAGAAGGCTTGCCACCACCTCCTTGCCGGAGCCGGTCTCGCCGGTCACCAGCACGTCGACATCGGTGTCGGCGATCTGGCGCAGTGTGCGGCGCAGCCTGTCCATCGCCGGTGTCTGGCCGATCAGCGGCAGGCCGTCCTGCGCCTCTCCGGCCGCCTCGCGCAAGGCGCGGTTCTCCATCACCAGGCGGCGCTTTTCCGCTGCGCGACGCACGCTCTGCACCAGCCGGTCGGCGGCGAAAGGCTTGGTGATGAAGTCGTAGGCGCCGTCCTTGATCGCCTTGACGGCCATGGCGATGTCGCCATGCCCGGTGACGAGGATGACGGGAATGTCGGCATCCAGCCGCAGGATGCGGTTGAAAAGCTGCAAGCCGTCGATCTGCGGCATGCGGATATCGGACACCACGACGCCGGCAAAATCGGCGTCGAGCCTGGCCAGCGCCTCGGCCGCCACCGCAGAGGCCGAGATCGAGAAGCCGGCAAGCTCCAGCGTCTGCGCGGTGGCCTTGAGGAGATCGCGATCGTCGTCGATCAAGATGACCGGCGCGGCATTGTCGTTCGTCATGATGGCTTACGCTGCTTTCATGAGATGGATGGAGAAGCGGGTGCCGCCGTCGTTGCTTGAAACCTCGATGCGGCCGCCATAATCGGCGACGATGTCCTTCGAGATGACGAGGCCAAGGCCGAGGCCTTTTTCCTTGGAGGTGTTGAACGGCGTGAACAGCGACTTGAGAATCCCGGGCGGAATGCCAGGTCCGTTATCGGACACGCCGACCGTCACGCCGTCCGCGGTCTCCTCGACCGATACCTGCACATAAGCGTCGTCGCGGCCGTCGAGTGCTTCGAGCGCGTTCTGGAAGAGGTTGATCAGCACCTGTTCGAGCCGGACCCGATTGCCCATGACTTTGAGGCTCGGCGGCGGCAGGTCGATGGCCAATGCGTCGAGCCGACCGGCAAAGCGGCTTCTCAACAGCATGACCGCGCCCTCGACAACACCACGTAATTCAACAGGCTCGGCGGCGGTGCGGCCCTTGCGGGCAAATGCCTTCAACTCCTCGGTGATTGAGCCGATGCGTTCGGTAAGTGCTGCAATGGCGCCGAGGTTTTCCTCGGCCGGCCCGGTCTGCTTGCGGTCGAGGAAGGTGCGGGCATTGTCGGCATAGGCGCGGATGGTGGCGACCGGCTGGTTGATCTCATGGGCGACACCGGCGGCGACCTGGCCGAGGATGGCGAGGCGGTTGGCCTGGACCAGATCCTGCTGCACGATTTGGAGCTTGGCTTCGGTGCTGCGGTGGCCTGCTATCTCGGCCTGCAGCCGGTCGCGGGCTTGGCTCAGATCCTCGGTGCGTTCGACGACGCGGCGTTCGAGTTCGGTGCGCGCCGCCTGTTCGGCGGCAATCCGCATCTGCGCCGACTGCCGCCGCCACAACAGATACGCGGCCAGGCCGAGCAGCGGGACGACGGCACCCAGTGCCAGAAGCCGCATTTCGCGGACGGCAGCGGCGATCGGCGCTTCGGCCGGGATCAGATAGTCGAGCTGCCATGGGGTCGAAGGGACCGGCGTGGAAAGGCTGAGATACTCCGCCTCACTGCCGCCGGGCGTCACCGCGTGGACGATCGACACATCCGGGCTGAGCGCCTGCCGGTGCATGATCGGCAGCGGAACCAGCGGCGCGTCGCCGAACTGTTGGCTGTCGCGGATCGCGGCTTGCTCAGGTCCGGCCAGCGGCGCGGTTGTCATGAAGCGCCAGGACGGCACGCTGGTGATCAGCACGACGCCGTTCTCGTCGCTGACATAGGCCGGGCGGTTGGCCTCGCGCCAGTCGGCTTCGAGCTGGTCGAACTCCATCTTGACGACGACGACGCCGAGCGGTGCGGCGGCATCGCCGACGCGTCGCGAAATGTAGAGGCCGGGACGCTTGCTGACATTGCCGAGCGCAAAGTACTCGGCGGTTCCGGCCTGCATTGCGCCGGAGAAATAATCGCGAAAACGGTAGTCATTGCCGACGAAGCTGATCGGCTCGCGCCAGTTGCTGGAGGCGATCGCCAGTCCGTCGGTGCCGACGACATAGAGCACCGACGCCTTGGTGCCGGAGACCAGCCCCTCGAGCTTGCGGTTCAGAACATCGATTGCCGCGGCATTTTTCTGCGACAGCGCGTCACGCACTTGCTGGTCCGCGGACAGAAGCAGCGGCAGGGCGCGCGGGCTTTCGAGCACGGCGCGCAGCAGCGCGACCTTCAGATTGGCGTCGGTACGCCCCTGCGCCGCCAGGGTCCCGACCTCGGCGGTGCGGCCGTAGAGGCCGGCACCGTAGAGCGCTGCCGTGACGATCAGCAGGGCGACGGCCGCAAACAGCAGCCAGGCTCGGCGCGCCCGCCTGGCGAGTTGCTCGGGCGTCGAAGACAAGGCACCGGCGGGGCGTTGCAGCATCGCCCATTTGTGCATGAACTCGCACAAAACACAATTCGACCTATGCGGAGATTCGCACTTGTCTGTGTGTCCAGCAGTGCGGACATTTGTGAATGCTCAACAAAATCAATGATGAAAGGCCCTTCTGCGTATCTGGCACGGCTGTTGCAAACACGAATTCAGCAGTCGCGAGGCTGCTGGTCAAAACAACTGCCCCGGGGAGTCGAGCTTTCGATCGGGGCGCCATGGAGGACGTCATGCAGACAGCAATCGCTGCCGCCGAGCCGCGCGGCAAACTTCCCTTATACCGGCATCTTTATGTGCAGGTGCTGGCGGCGATCGCCGCCGGTGTGCTGCTCGGCCACTTCTATCCGGAAACCGGCGAGGCGATGAAGCCGTTCGGCGATGCCTTCATCAAGCTGGTGAAGATGGTGATCGCGCCGGTGATCTTCCTGACGGTGGCGACCGGCATCGCCGGTGTTTCCGACCTGCAGAAGGTCGGCCGCGTCGCCGGCAAGGCGATGATCTATTTCCTGGTGTTCTCGACGCTGGCGCTTGTCGTCGGCCTGGTCGTCTCCAATGTCGTCCAGCCCGGCGCCGGCATGCACATCAATCCGGCCACGCTCGATACCACCAAGGTGACGGCCTATGCCGAGAAGGCGCACGACACAACCATCGTCGGCTTCCTGATGAACATCATCCCCGACACCATCACCGGCGCCTTCGCGCAGGGCGACATCCTGCAGGTGTTGTTCTTCTCGGTGCTGTTCGGTGTCGCCCTGGCACTGGTCGGCGATCGCGGCCGTCCGGTCGTCGATTTCCTGCAGGCACTGACCACGCCGATCTTCCGCCTCGTCGCCATCCTGATGAAGGCCGCACCGATCGGCGCCTTCGGCGCCATGGCCTTCACAATCGGCAAATACGGCATCGGCTCGATCGCCAACCTCGCCATGCTGATCGGCACATTCTACCTGACCGCGCTGCTGTTCGTGCTGGTGGTGCTCGGCGCGGTTGCCCGCTACAATGGCTTCTCGATCCTGGCGCTGATCCGCTACATCAAGGAAGAGCTGCTGCTGGTGCTCGGCACCTCGTCCTCGGAAGCGGCATTGCCGGGCCTCATGGCCAAGATGGAGCGCGCCGGCTGCAACCGCTCGGTGGTCGGCCTGGTCATCCCGACCGGCTATTCCTTCAATCTGGACGGCACCAACATCTACATGACGCTGGCGGCGCTGTTCATCGCGCAGGCGACCGACACGCCACTCACCTACGGCGACCAGATCCTGCTGCTCGCCGTCGCCATGCTGAGCTCCAAGGGTGCCGCCGGCATCACCGGCGCCGGCTTCATCACGCTGGCGGCAACGCTTTCGGTCGTCCCCACCGTGCCGGTCGCCGGCATGGCGCTGATCCTCGGCGTCGACCGCTTTATGTCGGAGTGCCGGGCGCTGACCAACTTCATCGGCAATGCGGTGGCGACAGTGGTGGTGGCACGCTGGGAGGGAGAACTCGACCAGACGAAGTTTGCCGCGGCCATGGCCGGCGACTTGCCCGAGGAAGTCGACCTGTCGCTGCCAGGGTTGCAGGCCGCCTGACTGTCTAGGCCACATGACTATAAGCCCCGGAGGCGGTTCGCCGGCTCCGGGGCAAAGCACCGGCGGTCGCGGCATGCCGCCTGAACGCAACCTGAAGTGGCCCTGTTTTCGACGCGGGGCTTGTTCCAGCCGCATTTGAAGGCCAGTATCCGCCATGCCTTCAGGGCACCCGTCCGCTTCGCTCCCGACCTGATCGCGAGGCGAGACATTTCCGTCGGGCTCGGTTGCGACATCACCTTGGCCGAACCGTCTGGGCTTTTGCTGCCGCCGACCCCTGACCATGGCAGCAGCCCTCGAAGGCAATGGCGGCCTCAGTACGAAGTCGCAAAGCGAAACGTGACCCGTCTCCTGATAGAAAGCGCAGGCTTTCTCCCAGGGAACTCGTTGCGCGCCAAGAGGGCGCTTGAAGAGGGGGGCAGGCCCATGAGCGGGCCTTTGCCGAACCAAAGCAAGATGCGAGGTCAAACGCGATGCAGACTGTCCCGAGAATTCCGGTATCCATCATCATCCCGAACTACAACTACGCGCGGTTCCTCAAACGCAGCATCGACAGCGCCCTCGAGCAGGACTACGCGGATGTCGAAGTCATCGTCGTCGACGATGCATCGCAGGACAATTCCACGACAATCATGGAATCGTATCGCGACGAGATCCTCGCATGTCCGCGAGCGCAAAATGGCGGACACGCCGCGGCATTCAACACTGGCTTTGCAGCGAGCTCGGGCAAGATCGTCCTGTTCCTCGACGCCGACGATTATCTTTATCCGACCGCCGTCTCCACCATCGTCGACACCTGGGACGAGGCAACCGCCCAGGTCCAGTCCAGACTGCATATCGTCGACGAAGGGCAACGCATCAAGGATGTCTTTCCGCCGCCCGAACTGCCTTTCGACAGCGGCGATGTCATGCCGAAACTCCTGCACAAGGGCCGCTACCAGACCACCGTGACCAGCGGGCTGGCCTTTGACCGCGCAACGCTGGAGTCGATCATGCCCATACCGGAGCCGGAGTTCCGCCAGGGCGCTGACGGCTATCTTGCCACGCTGGCGCCGATGTACGGGCACGTCCAATCCATCGACGAATGCCTCGGCGCCTACCGGATCCACGGCGCCAACCATTCGGTCTTCGGCGAAAAGCTCGCCGAGCGGGCACGCTGGCGGGTAACCCACGATTTCCGCCGCATGCAGGCACTGTCGGACCAGGCCTCCGGGATCGGCCTGACCATCGTGCCGTCGGATGCCGTCCGCCACGATCCGGTCCACCTGGAAGAGCGGCTGGCGTCGCTCTGCGCCGACAGAGACCGACACCCCGTGGCCGACGATTCCCGGCTGGCGCTCGGGGCGGCCGGCGCCGTCGCCAGCCTCGAAATGACCGCATCCCTGCGGCGGCGCGCAATCCTTGCCGCCTGGTTCCTGTCGGTCGGGGTGTTGCCGCGGAAAATGGCAACGGCGGTGCTGTCGTGGAAGCTTGATGCGTCGTCGAGGCCGGCATTTTTGAGCCGCCTGTCGAAGAGAATCCGCCACGCCATGGGATAGCGGATGATGCCGTGACATGGGTCCGCCAGGTATTCGGTTGGCCCGGCCCAGCGTCCAGCGGGCGTAGTTATTGCCTCCGATGGGCTCGGACCATTCTGTAAATCATTTGCTTACACCTGCTTGACCCGAGTAAGCAATATGCTTACATGTTGCATGATCAAGTCGTTCAAGCACAAGGCGCTGGCGGACCTCTTTCAAACCGGAAAGACCGGAAAGATCGACGCCAAGATGCATAAGCGCATCCTTGTCCGGCTTGACCGCTTGGAAGTCTCGGAAAGGCCTGATGACATGGACCTGCCCGGCTTCGACTTCCACGCTTTGAAGGGCTTTAACCCGACCCGCTACACAGTGCATGTCAACGGGCCGTGGTGCATCACATTCGAATTCGACGCCAATGATGCTGCCCGCGTCGATTTCGAACAGTACCATTGAGACGGCTTAGATTGGAGAAATCGATTATGAGCGTGTATGAGCCGATGCGTCCGATGGAGCGCTGCCCATCCCACCCTGGGGCGCTGCTCGACGACATTATCCCGGCAACCGGAAAGACCAAGGTGGAAATCGCCAATCTGCTCGGAATCTCGCGCCAGCAGCTTTACGACATCATCCGCGAAAAGAAGCCGGTGTCGCCGGCTGTCGCGGCGCGTCTTGGAAAGATGTTCGGCGACGGCGCCGCGATCTGGCTCAGGATGCAGGCCGCTTACGATGCGTGGCACGCGGAGCGCGAGGTTGACGTCAGTGCCATTCCAAGGCTGCATGCTGCCTGAGATGCAATAGATCGGCCGAACCACCGAGGCTCACAAATCGATCACGGTCCCGCCTGCCTGGACCGGTCCTGCGGTTCAACGGCTCGCTCGACCAGGACATGCGCTTCCCGCGCGGCCTCGATGAACGCGTCCCTGGCGGCTTCGGTCCAGCGGTCGTCGCTCATAGCGCGGCGGCATGTGCGCCGTGCCAAGCCGTGTTTGGCGCTGCCAGCGTCGCGCCAGTGGGCTTCCAGCAATTCGACAGCCTGCCGTGCGTTGGAAATGTTGCGGATATCTCCCACGATGCCGACCGCAACCGCAACCGGCTTGGAAAACCATCCTTGATTCATGGCGAAGCCTTCGACGTGTTGAACTACCTATAACGAAAATCGTGGCGCAAGGTTTCATTCGCGCCAGTCACCGCGGCAGTGAGGCGGCCCTCACTGCGCCGCGCGCAGCCTGACCACGACGCTGCGCGCCACAAGCACCAGCACCGTGATGACGATCAGGATCACCGAGAGTGCGGCGATCGCCGGGTCGATGTTGTCGCGCAGGCCCATCCACATCAAGCGCGGCAGCGTGATGGCGTTGACCGAGGTGATGAACAGGGTGACGCCGATCTCTTCCCAGGACAGCACGAAGGACAACAACGCCGCGGTGACGATGCCGAACTTGATGTTGGGCATGATGATGCGGGTGGCGCGCTCCCACACGGTGGCGCCGAGGCCGCGCGCGGCAAGATCGATGCGGCGGTCGAGCTGGCTGAGCGACACCAGGATCAGCACCGTGGCGAAGGGCACCGTCATCACCGCATGCGCCATGGCGACACCCAGCCAGGTGTCATAGCCGAAGAACGACGAGAAACCCGAGATCGAGGTCAGCAGGAAATAGAGCGTGATTGCCGAGACCACCGGCGGTACCACCATCGGCAGCAGCACGAAGCCGACCAATGCTGCGGTGAAGCGCGGCTGGAACATCCAGACGCCGAGGCCGAAGCACAGCGCGAGCACGGTGGAAAAGGCGCTGCTGACGACGCCGATCCTGATCGAGAGCAGGATCGAGTTGATCCAGCGCGGATCCTCGATCAACGCCCGGTAATGGCGCAGCGACAATTCGCCCGACGGCATCGCCAGCATGCGGCTCGGCGTCAGCGACACCGGAATGACGGCGAGCAGCGGCAACAGCAGAAACAGCGCGACCAGGGCGGCGAGGACCAGCGAGACGGGACCGGGGCGATAGGTCGGCATCGCGCTACACCAACTGCTTTGGTCTGATATAGCGGAACAGCAGCGCCATCAGCGCGCCGACGAACAGCACCAGCACCACGCTGATCGCAGCGCCCAGGCCCCAGTCCGGGCTCTGGAAGATACGGAGGTAGATCAACTCGGCGATCATCACGCTGCGGCCGCCGCCGAGGATCGCCGGCGTCACGAAGAAGCCGAGCGAAAAGACGAAGACGATCAGCGCCGAGCCGATGATGCCGGAGCGGGTCATCGGCACGAACACCGACCAGAAGGTGCGCATGCGGCTGGAGCCGAGGCCGCGCGCCGCCAGCAGCACGCGGTCGTCGAGACTGCGCATCGAAGAGGCCAGCGGAAACACGGCGAAGGGGATGAGGAAATGCGTCATGCCGACGATGACGCCGAACTCGTTGCGCACCAGCGCCAGCGGCTCCGAGATGAAGCCGACCGCCTGCAGCCAGGTGTTGATCAGGCCGCGATTGGACAAAAGCGCCACCCAGCCGAAGGCGCGGGTCAGCACCGAGATCCAGAACGGCACCAGGATGCAGAATTCGGCCACGACGCGCTGCACCGGCGTGCCGCGCACCCAGACGACGGTGATGGCGTAGGCGGCGGCAACCGAAACGATCGTCACGATCGCGGCGATGCGCAGCGTGCGGATGAAGACCGACTGCACCAACTGATCCGTGAGCAGTGCATTGTACTGCCCCAGCCCCGGCGTGGGCAGCGTAAAACTCCATTTGACCACGCCAAGGAATGGCCAGGCGTAGGCCAGCACAAGAAAGAGGAGCAGCGGCGCCATCAACAGCGCCGCGCCCATCCTGTCGGAGAGGTATGCTCTCATCCGGTTATCCCGGCTTGTCAGGCGGAGATGATCTTCGTGTATTCGTCGAGTGCTGCCCCATAGTTCTTGGCGTACCAATCCATGTCGAGCGGGATCTGCTTTTTCATGTTCTCGGGATCGACCGGGTTGATGCGCTTCTTGTCGGCGGGGATCAGCGCATCGGTGGCCGGATTGGCCGGACCCTGGCCGAGCTTGTCGAACATGATGAGTTCCTTCTCCGGGTCCTGGGTGCTGGCGATGAACTTCATCGCCGCGTCCTTGCCGCCGGGATTGCCCTTGAGCACGGCGAGCGCGCCGGGCGAGATCAGGCCCTGGTCCCAGATGAACTTGATCTTGCCGCCGGAATCCTGCTCGATGAGCGAAGCCCGGGTCGACCAGACGATCGCCATCGAGGCCTCGCCATTGAGCAGCACGCTCTGGCTTTCGGCGCCGCCACCCCAATAGGCGACGACGTTTTCCTTGAAGGCAGCGATCTTGTCATGCGCGCGCTTGAGGTCGAGCGGATAGAGCGAGGCCGGCGCGATGCCGTCGGCAAGCAGGACCGCTTCCCAGCTCGACACGCCCCATTTGTAGAGCGAGCGCTTGCCGGGGAATTTTGCCACGTCGAAGAAGTCGGCCATGCCGGTCGGTGCCTGGCTGCCGTATTTCTCGGCATCGTAGGCGATGACGTAGGAGAAGAAATAGGTCGAGGCGGCGTGTTCCCAACCGAACCCCTCGCGCATCTTCTTCTTGTCGACGATCGTATAGTCGATCGGCTCGAGCATGCCCTGCGCGCCGAGCGTGATGGCCGAGAACGGATCGACGTCGACCAGGTCCCAGGTCGGGGCGCCGCTCTTGAACTGCGCCGCGATTGCGCCTTCGGTCGGGCCGGAGCCATCCATCTTAACGACGATGCCGGTCTCCTTGGTGAAGGCCTGGCCGTAAGCCGCGTCATAGGCGGTGATGGCGTCGCCGCCCCAGTTGACCAGCACCAGTTCCTTCGCCGCGGCAAAGGCGCCGGTCGAGCGCAGCAGCATCGGCGTGCCGGCCAGCACCAGCGCGGCCAGCTGCGTGAACTGCCGGCGCGAGATCTCTCCGCGCACGGCCCTGGCGGACAGCGCCTCGATGGAATGTTTCTTGGTTTGGTTTGTCATGTCAGTTCCCCTTTTTTGTCGTTGGTATTTCCTGAAAGTCAGCTTGGCGAATTCGCCACGCCGATCGTCATTGTCCTCCATCCGGAAGGAGGAAACCTTTCTCCGCCGGCCAGGTCAGCCAGACGGAATTGCCTTGGCTGAGCGCGGAAGCGGCAACCTCGTTCGGCACCGAGACCGTCATCTTGGCGCCTTGGCGCGTCGTCAGATCGAGCCGCGTTGCAGCGCCGAGATAGGTCGAGGCGACGGCAGTCGCGGCAATGCCGTTCTCGCCTGCGGCGGCTTCGCGGGCGATCGACATGTATTCGGGCCGGATCGCCAGGATGGCGTCGCCCCGGACCTTCTCGGCCTTGCAGCGCATGCTGATCGCGCGGTCTTCGCAGAGGCCCGTCGAGCCATTGTCGGCCGGGCGCACGCCCTTCAGCGGCAGCATGTTGATCTCGCCCAGGAACTCGGCGACGAAGCGGTTGTCCGGCCGATCATAGACCTCGTCCGGCGCGCCGACCTGCAGCAGTTTGCCATGGTTGAAGATGGCGACGCGAGACGACAACGCCAGCGCCTCGCTCTGATCATGGGTGACGAAGACGAAGGTGGTGCCGGTCTCCTGGTGCAACCGCTTCATCTCGGCCTGCATCTGGCCGCGCAGGCCCTTGTCGAGTGCCGAAAACGGCTCATCGAGCAAAAGTACGCCCGGCTCGAACACCAGCGCCCGCGCCAACGCCACGCGCTGCTGCTGGCCGCCGGACAATTGCGACGGCAGTTTCTTCTCGTGGCCCTTGAGCCCGACGCGCTCGATCATTTCGCCGACGCGGCGTTTGATCTCGGCCGCCGGTTTCTTGCGCACCTTGAGCGGGAAGGCGATGTTGGCCTCGACGCTCATATGCGGGAACAATGCGTAGCCCTGGAAAACCATGCCGGCGGCACGCTGCTCGGCCGGCCGCTCGGTGATGTCGACGCCGTCGCTGTAAAGGCGGCCGTCGGTCGGCTGAATGAAGCCGGCAAGGATCATCAGGAAGGTGGTCTTGCCGGAACCGGAGGGGCCGAGCAGGGTGAGGAACTCGCCACGGCCGATATCGAGCGTCAGATCATCCAGCGCACGGAACGAGCCGAAGCTCTTGCCGATCCCGATTGCCTTGATCTCTGCGGCCCGGCCGGGTTGCTGCATCCTGCCCTTTCCTTAGCGTAGGCGAAATCGTAGGCAGGGCGGCGGCTCACCGCAACCGAATAGTTTTCGCCTGATCGGCAAATTTGATTCATCTATGCGCCAATCTCCTCCTCAAGGGGGAGATTAGCGCTCCTTGTTCTCCGACAGCTTCGACCTCAGCCATCGCCCAAACGCCTCCAGCACCGGATGCGCTGCCTTGGCGTGCTCGGAAACCAGAAAATACGAGCGCGGCGAATTGATCGCGATGTCGAAGGGACGCACCAGCCGGCCTTCGCTCAGCGCCCGCCGGCTGGTCAGTTCGTCGCCCATGGCGATGCCCTGGCCGGCGATCGCCGCCGAAAAGACCAGGTTCATGTCGGAAAAGAAGATGCCGCCTTCCGGGTCGGGGTTCTCGACCTTGGACAGCGCCAGCCAGCGCGCCCAGTCCTCGGTATCGCCGAGATGCAGGAGATTAGCGCGCAGCACGTCTGCCGGCTTGGAGAAGCCGCCGATCTTGTTGAGCAGGGTGGGGCTACACAGCGGCGTGAAGGAGATTTCGCACAGCATCTCGACCGCGCGATTCGGCCAGTTGCCGACGCCGAAGGCGATGAAGGCGTCGGCCTCGGCATTGCTGACGTCATCGAGACGGCGCGGCGTCAGGATGCGCAGTGCGACATCGGGGTACATCTGCCGGAACTCGCCGATATGGGTGCACAGGAACAGTGAGGCGAAACCCGGCGTACAACTTACACTGAACGAGCCGCCGATGCCGGTGCCGGCATGGCGTGTCACCGCGTCGCCCAGCACCGTCAGCGCCTTGCGCACGTCGCTGGCATAGCGTTGGCCGCGTGGCGTCAGCGCCACGCCCTTCCCGATGCGCTTGAGCAGGTCGAAGCCGAGATCGCGTTCGAGCAGGCGCAATTGATGACTGACCGCACTGCGGGTCAGATGCAGTTCGTCGGCGGCGCGCCAGACGCTGCCGTGGCGGGCAAAACTGTCGAGGGCGCGCAGCGCCTGCGTCGAGGGAATTCTCAAGAGGTGAACCGAATTTGCACGAGCCGGGAAAACATATCACTTTTTGGCGAGGCGCTTCACTGCTTTCTTTCCGCCATGGAGAAACCGGTGACCTCGGCGCAAGCGACCGCGCTTGCCTGTCTGGACGACATCCAGCCGTCGCTGTCGGCGTGGACGCGGACCATCTTCGACTTCGGCGAGACCGCCTGGCGCGAATACCAGTCGGCCGCCTGGTATGTCGAGCGCCTGAAGCACGAAGGCTTTACCGTTGAAGAGGGCTCAGGCGGCATGCCGACCGCCTTCTGCGCCCACTGGACCAACGGGACCGGCCCGACGATCGGCCTATATGCCGAGTACGACGCGGTGCCTGGCAATTGCCAGGATGCGGCGACGGTGAAGCGACCGCGTCCGGGCCTCGGCGAACAGGCCGGCGGCCACACCGATCCGCATTCCGGGCTCGGCATTGCCAGCCTCGGCGGGCTGCTGGCGACCAAGGCGGCGATGCAGCGCCACGGCATATCGGGCACGCTGCGCTTCACCGGAGAGCCGGCGGAGAAGGTGAGGGGATCGAAGCCGATCCATGCCGCGAAGGGCTATTATGATGGGCTGGCGGGCATGATCTCCTTCCATCCTTTTTACATGCTGCCGCTGTGCAACACGGCGCGCTGGGACACGCATTGCGGTGCGGCCTATGCGATGATCTACCGCTTCATCTGCGACGAGCCGGAACATTGGACGAGGGCGGCAGGCAACGCGGCGCCGATCCCGCAGGCGCATTCGGCGGTCCGGGCGCCGGGCGCCAACGACGCGCTCATGATGATGTACATGGCCTCCAAGGCGCTACGCGATTCCATGCTGCCACATCAGGGCGGCTGGTCGATCAGCGAGGCGATCCTGACGGCGGGGCAGGCGACCGCCGACAATTTGCCGGCGGGGCTGGCCGAGATCCAGTACATGATCCGCGTGCCGACGCTGGCGATGGCCGACCAGGTCACCGCCATGCTCGACCGCAATGCCGATGCCGCCGCCAAAATGAGCGGCTGCCGCCATGAGCGGCACTGGGTGTCGAAGTCGCGGCCGGGGCTCGCCAACCACGCAATGGCTGATATTGCCTATGAGGCGCTGACGGCGGTCGCGCCGCCGCGCTGGGACGAGACGGCCAAGGCGATCGCCCGCGAAATCCAGATCAATGCCGGCGGGGTGGCGAGCGAGGAACCATTCATCGACGAATTGGAGCGGCTGATTGCACCACAGGCGGCCGAGGCGATCCTGCGCCGCGACCTGGCGCCGTCGCAGGTGAATTCGACGTCCGACGACTACACCGACATGTCATGGCATACGCCGACGGCGCGGTTCTATGTCGCTCGCCCGGCATTGCGCTCGGAGAACGGTCACGCCTTTCCGTCCTGGGCGATGAATGCGCTGGGCGGCATTTCTGCCACCATCGACCCGATGGTCATCTGCGCCGCAAAGACGGTCGCGCTGGCAGCACTTCGCCTGTTGGAAGACGAGGCCGCGCGCGACGCGGCGATGGACGAATTCGTCGCCCGCACCGGTGGCGGCATCGGCGGCTCGAACTGGATCGCGCCGCTCTGCGACTACGAGCCGCCAATTGGATTTCGCTGGCCGGAATACATCACCACCCCGCGCGGACGGGACTGGTGGATACCGAGCAACCAAGCCGCATGACTCAACCAAGCCGCCCCTTCACGAGGAGAACCCATGACCGTCCATGACCGCATCGTCACCGAGCCGTTTTCGCTGCAGCGCCGCAACCCGGCCGGCGGCACCAAGAAGCTGACCGCCTGGGGCTTCGCCAACGAGACCGACGTGCTGACCGACGTGCTGCTCGGCTCGCCCAATTTCCTGCGCCATCTCTCGACCAGCTCGCTATCGCGAAAACATCTGCGCGAGGCGCCTTGCAATGTCCAGATCGCGCAGGCGCAGCACAAGGACCTTGTCGCCGCCTATGAGCATTTCGGCGTCAACATCCACTGGCATGAGCCGACGCCGGAACTGCCGATGCAGGTCTATTCACGCGATTCCAGCGTGATGACGCCATATGGCGTCATCATCACCGCGATGGCCAACTGGTGGCGGCGCGGCGAGAACTACGCGGCGATCCGCACCTATGAGAAGCTCGGCATCCCGATCTATGACATGGTCACCGCCGGCACATTCGAAGGCGGCGACTTCAACGTCATCGAGGACGGCGTGGTGCTGATCGGGTGCGGCGGCGCCCGCACGCAGGAGGAGGGCGCCCGCCAGGTCCAGGCCTGGTTCGACAAGGAGGGCTGGGAGACCCGCATCGCGTTCATCGACGAATATTACGTCCATATCGACCTGATGGTGGTGCCGATCGCCGAGAAGCTGACCGCCGTCTGCCTCGCCTGCACGGAGCCGGGCATCGTCGACTGGCTGAAGGGCAAGGGCCACGAGATCATCGACGTGCCGTTCCAGGACACGATGGCGCTCGGCTGCAACTTCATGTCGCTGGGCAAGGACAGGGTGATCGCGCCGACGTCCAGCCAGGCGCTGATCGGCCAGCTCAAGGCACGCGGCTTCGAGGTCGCGGCCATCGATATGAGCGAGATCTCGAAGACCGGCGGCGGCATCCACTGCATGGCACAGGCGCTGAAGCGCGAGCCGGCCTGAGGGGCCGGCCTTTAGCCCCAACGCTCCCACGAAAGCGCCATTGTCAGCAACGTCGAACCCGCCTGGCTCGCGGCACGCGCCTACAGCACGATGAGCTTTCCCTTGCGCAGACGCTTGGCGCAACGATAGGCGAGGTCGGCGGCGACCATGTCTTCCATCGCAATGCCCATCGCCTTGTAGGTGGTGATCTGTTGATTCGAAACGCGACCCGGCGCGCGGTCGAGCAGCATGGCGCCAAGCTCGGTGCCGAAATCCGGGTCGAAGCCGGCAAGCTCGCAAGAACCGACCGGGGTCAGTTTGAACGCATCCTTGGTTTCGACAAAAAGACTGGATTTGCCGATGAGCTCGATCGGCATTTCTCCGCCGGGCGGCGCCACCCCGACCGACGAGACATGCGTGCCCGGCTGGACCCAGCCTGCGTCGATCACCGGCTGGTAGGAGTGGGTCGCCAGGCACACCACGTCCGAACTGCCCACTGCCGCCTCGAGGTCGGCGACCGCCACCACCGACGGATGCAGCCGGGCAAGCGCTGCCGCATCGTCGAAGCTCTTCGAAGCGACCCGGATTTCGGCAAAGTCGCGCACCAGCGGCAACAGATGCAGGTGCTGGTTGGCCTGCACGCCGGCGCCGATCACTGTCGCTATCCTGGCATCCCGGCGGGCAAGCGCGCGCACCGACAGCACGGCGGAGCCGGAGGTTCGCACCGCGGTTATGAAGGTGCCGTCCATGATGCAGACCGGCAGGCCGGACAGCGGATCGAACAGGCTGATGGTGGCGAGATGGCTGGGCAGGTTCTTGGCCAGGTTGCCTTCGAAGACATTGACGATCTTGACGGTCAGGTTCATGTCCTCCATCCAGGCCGGCATGGCGAGGCTGTAGCCGGCTCCGGGGATGTCGAGCTGTGGTCGGGGTGGATTGACGACCTTACCTTGTGACAGCGCCTTGAAGCCGTCTTCCAGAACGTCGAGAAGCTGGCTGAGGTCGATGCACGCCATCACGTCGGCTTCGCTCAGCACCAGGATCTCGGTCGCTCCCTTGCTGATTTCCGCCGCACTCTTGCCGGCTGGGCTGCACGCTTCCTTGGTCATCCTGCACTCCTGTGTTCGTCGAAATCGGCTCACCACATCTGCTTTGAGTGGGTGAGGGAAGCGCAGGCTATTGCGAGGTTTTATGTGATGAAATACGTTGATTTTGGCATCTGTGCGTGAATTAAGCACACAAATCCCTGAGATAGAGTGGATTGTGAATGGACGATCTCGACCAGATAGACCGCAGCCTGCTCCGGCTGCTGCAGGAGGATGGGCGCCGGACGACGCTTGATCTTGCCGGGCGTGTCGGGCTGTCGCCGACCGGAACCAGCCAGCGGGTGAAGCGCCTGTTCCGCGACGGGTTCATCACCGCGGTCAGGGCTATGCTCGATCCGCGCAAGGTCGGCAGGGGAACGCTGGTGTTCATCGAGGTCAGGCTTGACCACACGGCGCCGCATGTCTTTGACCGCTTCGCCGAAGCCGTGGCGAAAGCTCCGGAGGTTCTGGAGTGCCATATGGTGGTTGGCGGTTTCGATTATCTGGTCAAGGCGCGGATCGCTGAAATGGCGGTGTTCCAGGATTTCCTGCAGCGGGTCATCCTGCCTCTGCCCGGCGTGCGCGAAACGCACACTTTCGCCTCCATCGCCGATGTCAAGCCGAACGCCCTCTTGCCGGTGTAATCAGATGGAGGAGGGGAATGCTGTTCAGGGCGACGTTGAACGCATCTTCGCCACCTTGTCGCTCCCCCTAGCGCGCCTCCTGGTGCAGAGATGCCGGAGACCGGCTCTAGCCTTGCAGGGTCAGCAGGTTAGCGTCGCGCGCGAGCCGCCACTCACCATCTGGCTCCTTACGCAGGAGCGTCAGCGCATATCCCGATCGATGGACCGGCTCGCCATTCGGCGGGGTCGCGGTCATGTCGATGCGGCTGCGGATGAAGGCCCAATTGCCGAGAAGCTGTAGTTCCACGATATCGCTCGTGCCGTCGATATGAACGCCGGCCGTCTCCTGCGCGGCCGCCGCGAAGATCTCCTTGTCGAAGGGTTCCCGGCCGGGAACCATGAAGATCGCATCGTCCGTCATCAAGCTGAGGACAGTCGCGATGTCTCCACGCTTACTCGCATCCATCCACGTCTCGACCAGCTTTCGGATTGCTGTTTCGTCGCCCGTCATCCGTTACCTCCCTGGCATCTCGCCGTCATCGATAGCGCACGGCGCTTCCCCCTCGCTGAAACATAGGGCTTAGATCGCTGTCGTCATCGATTGCGGTGGTCCTCGACGTCGCGCGGCGTGGGGCATGGTCCGTGAAACGGCAGGTCCGCGCCCTCCATGCCTATCGCCAGCCGCCCGAGGCGGTGATGCGCTCGCCGGTCAGCCATGACGCCTCGTCGGAGGCGAGGAACACCGCGACGCGGGCGACGTCATCGGGCAGGCCGAAGCGACCGAGCGGGGTCATGGCGATAATCTGCTTCTCGAATTCGCTGCCGACGATGCCGATGCGCGCGAGGCCTTCGGTATCGATGCCGCCGGGCGCGATCGCGTTGACGCGGATGTTGCGTGCGCCGAGCTCCCGCGACATCGACAGCGTGATCGTGTCCACCGCTCCCTTGGTGGCGGCGTAGACGAGCGAGTTCGGCTGCGGATTGCGGCTGGCAACCGAGCTTATGTTGATGATGCTGCCGCCGCCCGGGCCAAAATGGCTCACTGCTGCTTGCGTGGTCAGAATGATGCCCAACACATTGGTGTCGAACTCACGGTGGAACTCGGCCTCGGTAACCGCTTCCAGCGGCTCGAACGCGAAGACGCCGGCATTGTTGACCAGGATGTCGAGCCCGCCAAACTCCGATTTCGCCGCCTCGAACAGGCGGCGCACGTCGGCCGCTTGCGACACGTCGCCCTGGACGGTGACGGCGCGGCCGCCACGGTCCTCGATCTCGGCGACGACGCGGTCGGCGCCTTCCTGTGACGAGGCGTAGTTGACGACCACCGCGGCGCCGGCCGTGGCAAGACCCTTGGCGATGGCAGCGCCGATACCCTTGGAGGCGCCGGTGACGATGGCGACCTTGCCGTTCAGCTTGCTCATCAAATCTCTCCTTTGTCGATGATGAGCGGTATTTAATGATGATCAGAAATCGTATTAGGATCATCATGATCCATTCTTTCGTGCCTGGAATTCCGGAATGACCACCATCCTCGAAAAGACCGCCGGTCTCGTCGCCTTCGTCCGCACGGTCGATGCCGGCTCGTTCCATGCCGCCAGCCGGCTGGTCGGCTCCAGCCCATCGGCGGTGTCGAAAAGCGTGGCGCGGCTCGAGCGGCGGCTGGGCGTCAGGCTGATCAAGCGCTCGACGCGCCGGCTCGGGCTGACCAGTGAAGGCATCGCTTATTACGAGCGCGTGGCGCCGCTGCTCAGGGCGCTGGACGATGCCGAAGACATCGTCCAGCTGGCCGATACAGCGCGCGGCCTGCTGCGCGTCACAGCGCCGGTCGAACTCGGCCGCGGCCTGATCGCGGCATGGGCGCAGGCGTTCCTTTCGCGGCATGGCGCAGTCAAACTAGAGCTCAGCGTCACCGACCGCCACGCCGACCTGATCCGCGAAGGCTATGACGTTGCGGTGCGCATGGGGCAGCTCTCGGACACCGGGCTCATCGCGCGCAAGATCGCCAATCTGCCGATCGTGCTGGTGGCCTCACCGGCCTATGTCGAGCGGCGCGGCCGTCCGGCATCGGTCGAGGATTTACCGAACCACGAATTCGTCCGCTACCAGATGGCCGGCCGGCCCTATCCCGTCACTTTTGCCGACGGTACGATGATCGTGCCGGATGGGCGGCTCGATACCGATGATGGTGGTGCCATCCGCAATGCGGCACTTGCCGGCGCCGGCATCGCGCATCTGATGCGGTTTGCCGTGCAGGACGATCTCGACACGGGCCGCCTGGTCCGCATCCTGCCCGAGGTGGCGATGCCGACCATGCCGGTGTACATCGTCCATGCGTATGGGCGACAGCTACCCGTCCGGGCGCGGCTGTTCGTCGACTTCCTGGCGGGCCAGATGGCGGCGCTGATGCGATAGCGCAGCGCGGAATGACCTCCGCAGCCGATCCGACGCCGTCGCAAGCAAGATTCTTGCCCCATCACCCGATCTTCAGAACGCAATCTTCACTGACTCGGCGCTGCGGTTGGCCGGGCCGTGGTGGACGGCCTCGATATTGTTGCCGTCGGGATCGAGCAGGAAGGCGGCGTAGTAGCCGGGATGGTAGTGCTGCCGCTCGCCCGGTGCGCCATTGTCCGTGCCGCCGCCATCGAGGCCGGCCCTGTAGAAGGCGTCGACCATGGCGCGGTCCTTTGCCTGGAAGGCAAGGTGGTGGCGCCCCGTCAGCTTTCCCTGGGCTGCCGGGCTGTCGGGGCTCGAGATGAACAGCTCGTCGGCCCAGAAATAATCCTCGGCGCTGCCGCCGATCGGAATATCGAGCACCTTGAAAACCGCCTCGTAGAAGCGGCGGCTGGCCTTGAGATCCCTGACCACCAGCTGGACGTGGTCGATGAGACGGCCGCGATGAAGTTCCATGCCTGTCAGCTCCTGATCGCCAGGCTGGAAATCTAGCTCAGCACGGTGCACCGTCAATGCAATGGAGCAATTGAGCGGCGCAATTTCCTGACTGGATAAAAAATGCAACCGGATTGTCGGATTCAAAACATCTCCAACGTCCTTCGGACGCAAGCGGCTCGGCGAAGCTCGAAAAGGTCGTGCCGTATCAACGCTTCCGGCATGGGAGAAAAGTGAAATGAGCCTTTCCTATCGTTGGGTTATCGTCGCGGCTGGCGCGCTGATGACCTGTGTCGCCCTCGGGGCGATGTTCTCGCTGGCAATCTTCCTCGAACCGATGGCGCTCGACACACAATGGTCGCGCGCCGGCATATCGAGTGCGATGACGCTGAACTTCCTGGTAATGGGCCTCGGCGGCTTCGCCTGGGGCGCCATTTACGACCGCTTCGGCGCTCGCATCGTCGTCATGACGGGCGCCGTGCTGCTCGGCCTGGCGCTGGTTCTGGCCAGCCGCACCGGCTCGCTGCTCGTTTTCCAGCTGACCTATGGCGTGCTCGTCGGCCTCGCGGCAAGCGCCTTCTTCGCGCCGATGATCGCGCTGACTTCCGCCTGGTTCGACACGAACCGCAGCCTTGCGGTCTCGCTGGTCTCGGCCGGCATGGGCGTGGCGCCAATGACCATCTCGCCCTTCGCGCGCTGGCTGATTTCGGCCTATGACTGGCGCACCGCGATGTTCGACATCGGCATAATCGCGTGGGTGCTACTACTGCCGGCCGCCTTGCTGGTGCGCCAGCCGCCCAAGCCCGCTGCCGACGGTGCTACGCCAAGCGTTGCAGCCGAGGGTGTCGGCATGACGGTTCCGCAGGCGCTGCGCTCGCCGCAGTTCATCGTGTTGGGACTGACCTTCTTTGCCTGCTGCGCGGCGCATTCGGGGCCGATCTTCCATATGGTGAGCTATGCGATGCTGTGCGGCATAGCGCCGATGGCGGCGGTCAGCATCTACAGCATCGAGGGCCTGGCAGGGCTGGGTGGCCGGCTGCTTTACGGCGTGCTTGCCGATCGGCTGGGCGTCAAGCCGGTGCTGATCACCGGGCTGGCCATACAGGCCGTGGTCATCGCCGCCTATCTCGCGGTTAGTGAGCTTGGTCAATTCTACACGCTCGCCGTCATTTTCGGCGCCACCTATGGCGGCGTCATGCCGCTCTATGCGGTGCTGGCGCGCGAATATTTCGGCCAGCGCATCCTCGGCACGGTGTTCGGTGCCGTAACCATGCTGTCCAGCCTCGGCATGGCTTTCGGCCCGCTCGCCGGCGGCATGGTGTTCGATGCCTATGCCAGCTATTCCTGGCTGTTCATCGGCTCGGCCCTTGTCGGGCTTGGCGCGATGGCGATTGCGATCGCCTTTCCGCCGCTGCCGCGCCGGGAGTTGCAGCCGGCTTAAAGCACGATCGGCGGAAAAGGGCGGCCGCTTGGATGGCAAGCGGCCGCGTTCCAAAATAGCTGGCAGTGGTTGTTCGGCATTATGAAAAGCGAATTGCTATGGCCGCAGAGGCACCACTTCGGCGCCATCAAGCGTGTAGCGCGCATAGCGGAAATCGCGAATTCTCGCCAATCTGTCGCCCGCCCATTCCAGCAGGATAAAGTATCTTGGCCCTCCGGCCGAGTCGTCCGGATCGATCACCAGAATGGCTGGGTGCCGATCCACCAGGCCCGGAAGCAGCCGCCAGTCGTGGATACCCGCGTAATTGTGGAAGTACCGGCCCACTTTCGTGCGGCCGCTCGCCCGGAGCCGGTTGACGAGGTCAAGCCGCACGTCCTCGGCCAGCATGTCGCGGATCGCATCGAAGTCGCGGGCATTGAACCGCTCTACATAGGCTGCCAGACGCGCCCGCTCGGGCTCGGCCAACACCGGCACAGGCCGATCGTCAGGCTCGCCGGCGACTTCGCGCAGGCGCAGACGGCCGCGATGCAGTGCGGCTTTCACCGCCGGAACACTGCTGTCGATAATGTTGCCGATCTCTTCGATCGTATAGCCGAGCACATCCATGAGAATGACGCTGCTACGCTGCGCCGCGGGCAGGCGCATGAAGGTCTGCAGGCTTGCGGCCGCAGTGTGCCGGCCCTCGGCCGACATGCCGGGGTCAGGTATCATATCGATATCCTCGACGACATGCGCGGCATCCAACCTGGTACGGCGGCGTAGGTGGTCGAGTGCTGCATTATGCGCGATGCGGAACAGCCAGCCCTCGACATTGGCTATCGGCCCGGTCCCGGGGAACGCCTCGAGCGCCTTCACCGTAGCTTCCTGGACGACATCCTCGGCATCGATCACCGAACCGGTCATGCGGGCACAATAGCGATGCAGTTTCGGCCGCAATTCGCCGAGCAGCCGGTCAAATGGCTCCCGTCCTTCTGGCGCACCGGATGCGGATCCGGTCATCGCACAAGGATCGATTTCATTGCGTATCTCCCAGGGCAGGCGCGCCCGCCATCAGGCGCAGCGTCTTATAGACGCTCGACGATGGCAAAAGGATTCGGTCGAAAAAAACTTTCTTTAGCTGGAATCCTTTGGTGGTGCCTCCGCGTCTCTGGATCATGGGACCGCGAGACTGGTGGGCCATCTGTTCAAGCCGGAGGCGCCATAATCATGAGCAAGCAAAGTGCGGGATCAACGAAGGTCTGGGTTCTCGCCCTCACGTCGATAGGCTCCTTGATGGTCGTTCTCGATGCGATGGTCGTGGCGACCGCATTGAGCACGATGCGGGTCGAACTCGATGCCTCGCTGGAGACGCTGCAATGGACGATGAACGCCTATAATTTGAGCTTTGCCGTCCTGCTCATGACCGGGGCTGCGCTCGGTGACCGGTTCGGCCGCCGCCGTACGCTCGTTGCCGGATTGGCGTTGTTCATCGCAGCGTCGGTTGCCTGCGCGCTCGCTGGAAATGCCGGATTGCTGATTGCGGCCCGTGCGGTTCAGGGCGCGGGTGCCGCAATGGTCATGCCGCTGGCCATGGCGCTGCTGAGCGTCGCTTTTCCCCCGGAGGAACGAGGCAAGGCGCTGGGCATCTTTAGCAGCATCACCGGCCTGGCCCTGATCATCGGTCCGATGGCGGGCGGGGCGATCTCCGAAGGCCTCTCCTGGCACTGGATCTTCTGGCTCAATGTTCCGGTCGGCATCGTTCTCATCCCGCTGGTGATGCGTCGGATTCCGGAGAGTCACGGGCCGGGTACGGCAATCGATGTCCTCGGCGTCGCCCTGGTGACTGCGGCGGCATTTGGAGTGGTCTGGGGTCTGATGCGCGGCAACATCGTGGGCTGGAGCAGCTCTGAAGTGCTGTCGGCGCTGACGGCCGGGCTGCTTCTGGCCATCGCATTCGTCCTTTGGCAGCTGCGTACCCGTGAGCCCATGCTGCCTTTGCGGTTCTTTCAGGCGCGCGCATTCTCCTCGGGCGTCGGCGCGAATTTCCTGCTTTGCGCCGCCATGTACGGCCTCGTATTCCTGCTGCCGCAGTTTCTGCAGTTTGCCCAGAGCCGTGGGCCGCTCGGCGCCGGCATGGGTTTGCTGCCCTGGACCGCCACGCTTTTCGTGGTCGCACCGATCGCCGGCAGCCTGATCAACCGCGTCGGCGAGCGCTGGCTTGTCGTGGCCGGATTGATCCTGCAAGCGGCTGGAATGGCCTGGCTGGCGCAGATCGCAGCACCTGATCTGCCCTACATCCAGCTAGTCGCGCCCCTGATCATTACCGGTGCCGGCGTGTCGATGGCCATGCCTGCCGCGCAGAATGCGGTCCTCAATGCGGTCGCGCGGCCGGAGGTCGGCAAGGCTGCCGGCACGTTCAATACATTCCGCTTTCTGGGCGGCGTATCCGGGATCGCGATCGCCGGTGCGGTGTTCGCCGGCACTGGAAGCTTCTCGTCCACCGACGCGTTCAGCGATGGCTTCACCGCGGCAATCGACGTCTCCGCGCTGCTCTCGCTCGCCGGCGCGCTCGTCGGAATGGGGCTTCCGGAGCGTCGCACAGTGGCGCTCGCGAATGCCGGCAAGGAGGCGTAATTGTCGCTCGGAGGCGGGAAGCTCGCGCGAAGCGGGTCCCCGCTTCAAAACGCCTTCTACTGCCCGGCGGATGCGAGGGTGCCGCTCGCCATGAGGCCCCACAACTGGTCGGCGCTCAAGTGCCTGGCGGATCCGTCATAGGCCACGCGTCCGAGGCTGAGAACCACGATCCTGTCGGCCAGCGCCCGCACCGTGGCGAGATCGTGTGTGACGAGGCTGACGCCAGTGCCGCTGGCGGCGATCGAACGGATCAGCTTCACGCGTTCCGTGATGGCGGCGAACATGCTGCATCGCAGCACCCTGCCGCCGATATCGGCGGGCCAAGGCAGCGCGCGAAAATCGTCAAAAATGGACAATTCGGGCTGGTTCCCGCTGTTTTTTGGCTTTTATTAGCCGCGCCTCACGTTCCTGTTTCAAATATGTCAACTTTTTGTGTTGCGTTGCACAATGGTGGCGCCTTATCCTGCGTGAGGGGGGCGCTTCCGATTGGAAATGCGCCGTGAACGACGCCGCTATGTTGACCGATTGGCAGTTTCGCCGTCCCGCCGGCGCACGCCGCTAATGGGAAATGCGCGCGACACCCAATTGGACGCGCTGAGGGCCATCGCCGTGACGATGGTGCTGTACGCACACTTCTTCGCGGCCGGAGGATCCTCGTTCTGGGGCCATATCGGCGTACGTCTGTTCTTCGTGCTGAGCGGCTTTCTGATTACCCGCCTGCTGCTCGAAGCCCGCTCGGCCGCCGAATTCGAAACCGGACCGGCGCTGAGATCCTTCTATATCAGGCGGGCGCTGCGGATATTCCCGCCCTATTTCGCCGTGCTGGGTTTCGTCTGGCTTACGGACATGGAGCAGTCGAGAGGATCGCTGGCCTGGCACGCGCTCTATCTGTCGAATTTCTGGTACGCAGCGCAGAATGAATGGACGCCCTGGCTGCTCTGCCATTTCTGGAGCCTGAGCATCGAGGAGCAGTTCTATATCGCCTGGCCGTTGATCGTGCTGCTGGCGCCGCGCCGGCGCCTCGAAGCGATCTGTATCGCCGTTATCGGGCTGTCGCTGGCCTACCGGTTTTATTGGCCGATCGCGGGAACACCCGGTTTGTCGCGCGACCTGCTGCCGCCGGCGTCGATGGACGCGCTGGCGTCAGGGGCGCTGCTTGCCGCTTACCGGTCAAGATCCGCTGGCCTGCCGCAATGGCTTCGAGCTGGCTGGCCGTGGCTCGCCGCGGCGTTTTTCGTTCTGCAGTGGTTTGCGCCGGCGCCGGCAAATCCGCTGCAGGAATGGGGCCTCTGGCTGCTGTTGCAGATCCTGCCTCTCGTGCCGCTGGTGGTCATCGTTGCAAGCTGTTCGACAGGCGTTGGTGGCTATATCGGAAAAGGTCTCGAACTGCCGCCGCTGCTTGGCCTTGGCCGCATCAGCTACGGCGTTTATCTCTACCATCCGATAGTGCTGTCGCTCGTCGTCAAATCGCAGCCCTGGATTCCGCTCAACGTCTCGGAACAAGGGCCGGGACGGTTCCTGGTGGCGGGAACGGTGACGCTCATGCTGGCGTCGGTTTCATGGCTGCTTTTCGAGAAGCCGCTCAACAGCCTAAAGCGCCACTTCCCCTATGTTGCCCGGAGAGGCCGAGCCGGCTTCCCGACAGGCATCGATACGACCAACAGCGGTTGGCTCGCGGCAGGAGCATATCCGAGCAGGCCGCTTGATGGCGCATCGCGCTTGCCACGCAAGTTGCAACGAAGCGGTCGGGGCTGACCAATGGCTGCTCCCTTAGTCTCCGTTCTGCTGCCGACCTACAATGCGGGACCTTATCTTGCCGCTGCGCTGGGTAGCATCCTGCGCCAGGATTACGATCGTCTGGAGGTCATCGCCATCGATGATGGCTCGACCGACAACTCACTGCAGATCCTACAGAAATACCGCCAGGCCGACAATCGCATCTCGATCATCTCACGCGAAAACCGTGGCCTGATTGCAACTTTGAACGAAGGCCTGGCCATGGCCCGCGGCGATCTGGTCGCCAGGATGGACGCCGACGATGTCGCCTATCCCCGGCGCCTGTCGCGACAGGTCGCGCTGTTCAACCAGCAGCCTGACCTCGCGCTGTGCGGCGCGGGTTTCGACACCTTGCTCGGCAACCGCATCGTCAGGGGTTCGCCCGATCCGATATTCCAGGACAATAGCCTGCGCATCTTGTCGATGTTCTTCACGATCTGCATGCATTCCACGGTCGTCTACAACAAGAAGGTCATCGAAGAGAGCGTTCTATTTTATAACGAAAGGTACAAGCACGCCGAAGACTTCGACCTGTTCAGGCGGCTGACCGACCGCTACCCGGCGGCCATGATCCCCGAAAGCCTGATCGCCTATCGTATCCATGACGACAGCGTGACCAACAGGCACAAGCGCGAAATGCGCAGGACGCATTTGAAGATCGTCGCCGAGAACCTCGAGCGCGAGGGGCTCGCGGAAGAGACGCAAGACCTCCGCGACATCGGTGAGGTCCTGTCGATGGGCACGGTTCGCCGTGCCGCCGAGTGGATCCTTGCGCTGGAAGAAAGGATTGCCGCGCTGCCGGCCGAGGCGAGGCCGAGCTACCAGGCCGGCACGCTGAACCTGTTCTACTTCCTCTATCAGCTCATATCGGGAGAAAGACAGCCGTTGCTGATGCACGAATTCCTGACGCGGACCGCGAAATGGAAGCTCATCCGGCGCCGCGAGCAGTACGTGTTTCGCACCGGTGCCTTCGCGCCGCGCTTCAGTCTCGCCTCGATGTCGGTCACCAGGCAGGTGGATGCCCTGTCGCGGTATCTGCAATCCGTGCCGGCCGCGGCGGTTTTGCCTTCGAACCAGTTGAGCTAGCAACGCATGTTCGTCAAATCGCACCAGCTCCAGCAGCGCGGCCACTCGACGGTGCCGGCGGCCATGTCGCCGCGGCCGCAGCATGGACCGGCGCCGGCGGTCAGCTTCATCGTCTGCACACGCGACCGCGTCGCCGTGCTCGAGCCCTGTATCAGGTCGATCCAGGCCGCGTGTCGTGCCCATGCCGACTTTGCCGCCGAGCTGGTGGTTGTCGACAACGGCTCGACCGACAGCACCGCCAAACGGCTGGCCAGCATCGCCGAACTGTCGGACATCCCGTTCACCGCTATTCGCGAACCACGACCTGGACTGGCGGCCGCGCGCAACGCCGGGCTGGAGCGGGCGCGGGGCCGCGTGCTCGTCTTCGTCGACGACGATTGCGCAGTCCACAAGGATTATCTGCACGATCTGCAACGGCACTATTCGGCCGGCGAACGGGTCATCCGTGGTGGCCGCGTCGAGATCGGCGATCCCCGCGACCTGCCGTTCACCATCAAGCGGTCGCCGGTGCGCGCGCGGCTTACGCCGGATGTCCATCCCGGTGGCTTCGTGCTTGGCTGCAACATGACGATGCACCGTGATGTTGCAGCCCGCATCGGCCGTTTCGACGAACGCTTCGGCGCCGGCGGCCCGCTGCGCTCGGCCGAGGATACGGACTATCTCGTGCGGGCGGTGCTGCTTGGGATTCCGGTCGAATATGTGCCCGACATGACGATTTACCACCATCATGGTCGGCGCGATCGCAAGGCCATAGAAAAGCTGCACCGCGACTACAGCATGGGCAATGGCGGGCTTTGCCTGAAACATATCCGGCACGCGCCGTGGCTGCTTCGCCATTTCTACTGGTCCATGAGGGCGGCCTTGCGCGAACTGAGGAAAGGCCCTCTGTTCGACCGTGAACTCAAGCTGTCGCACTGGCCGATCATCGGCATGAACTTGCTCGGCGCGGCCAAGTTCGCGGTGCTTTCGCTGGTGAAATCGCCGCAGCCGGCGCAAATGCGACAGGAGCAACAGGCAAATGCCGAGGCGAGGTGATCCGCAATCATGCGATTGATGCCGCCCAGCCTGCCGATGCTGCGCCGCGCGCTCGGGCAAAAGCAGTTGCGCCTGCTTCCGGCCGTGGTGGTGCTCGGGCTGCTCAGTGCGGCGCTTGAGGGGTTCGGCATCGGCCTGATCATCCCGTTGCTGAACATAATCATGGGGCAGGGGCAGACCGGCATGGCTGGCTTTTCCGCCGTCTTCCAGCATGTCGGATCCAGCCTGAGCGAGCGCGACCGGCTGATCGTCATATCCGTCGCCATCCTCGGCTCGATCGTGCTCAAGAACCTGTTCGCCTACGCCAATACGCTGCTGACCACCTTCATCTACGGCAAGGCAAGCCATTCGATCCGCAGCGCGCTGTCGGAGCAGCTGCTGCGGGTGGGCTACCCGTTCTTCCTGCAGCAAAGCCCTGGACGGCTGCTCAACATCATCTCCAACGAATCCTGGCGGGCCTCGGATGCCATCCAGATCACGCTGGGGGCAATCGTCAACGCATCGGCCGCGATCATCCTGCTGACCTTCCTGCTGCTCCTGTCGTGGCAGATGACGCTGCTGGTCACGCTGGGCCTGGCGCTGGTGCAGGTCGCGCACGCCATGCTGTCGGCCAATCTGAAGGCGCCGAGCCGCAGCGTCGCCTCCCGCAACAGCCAGCTCGCATCACAGATGCTGCATCTGGTGCATGCCGGACGGCTGATCCGCATCTTCGGCCAGGAGCAACGCGAGAAGGCGGCATTCGACCAGGCATCGGATGCAGTGCGCCGGGCGGCGTTCGTGCTTTTGACGCGTCAGGGAGCGTTGCCGCCGCTGACCGAGGTTCTGCACGCCATGCTGTTCCTGGCGGTGGTGATCGGCGCCTGGTTCGCCAATGTCAGCTTCCCGCTGATCGTCGCCTTCGTCATCCTGCTCTACAGGCTGCAGCCCTACATGCGGTCGCTGCAAATGGCCTGGAGCCAGTTGCAGGGCCTGAGCGGATCGCTTGAAGAGGTGACGTGGATGCTGGACCCATCCGGTAAGCCCGAGCCGCCGCAAGGTGACGCGGCGTTCCCCGGGCTCAGCCAAGGCATCAAGTTCGAGGACGTCACCTTTACCTATTCTGGTTCGGAACAGCGCGCGGTGGTGCTGCATGCGGCGAATTTCGACATCCGCAGCGGCCGCTCGACCGCGCTGATCGGCCGCTCTGGCGCCGGCAAGACGACGATCGTCAATCTCCTGTGCCGCTTCGTCGAACCGGATAGCGGCAGGATCCTCGTCGATGGATCGCCTCTGGACCGCATCGACCCCAGCCAATGGCGAAAGCACATCGCGCTCGCCAGCCAGGAGCTGGAGCTGGTCGACGGCACGATTTTCGACAACATTATCTACGGCCAGGACGCGGCCTCGACCGATGACGCCGAGCGCGCGGCAAAACTGGCCGAAGCGCATGGCTTCATCGAGCAACTGCCGCAAGGCTACAGGACCGTCGTCGGCTACCGCGGCGTCAACCTCTCGGCGGGACAGCGGCAGCGGATCGCGCTGGCCAGAGCCCTGGTGCGCGATCCCGATATCCTCATCCTCGACGAAGCCACCAATGCGGTGGACGGGCTGTCGGAAGCGGCGATCGTCGAGACGCTGAAGTCGCGCGCCGGCCGCCGCACCACCATCGTCATCAGCCACCATCGCAGCACCATCTCGTTCTGCGACGACGTGGTGATCCTGAGCCACGGCCGCGTGAAAAAGCAGGCGCCCTTCGCGGCGCTCGCGACGCTCAGCATGGACGAGCTTTACCAGCACGAGGCGCTGGAGGGCTGAGGGCGCCCCCCGCTGCGTGCGCGCGCTGGGAGGTCGTCTCGGATGTCAAGCCAGGTCAAGCATCTCAGGGCGAGGAGCCCTCCGCCATGCCTCTCTGCAGGATTTCTGGGATGATGAGTGATCCCGAGCTTACCCGCTTTCGATCTGGAGCGTACAGAACCAAGGGTCCGCCTGCCAAATCCATCAATGGCAGGCGGACCCTAATCAGCGCTGAAGGGACTGATTCTGCGCCGATCTCTCCTCGAGGAGGTGACGCCATCAACTGAAGACGGGCGCAGTTGTTCCCGGCGCCGGCCGTACACGAGACCATTGCGCAGGCAGGTCAGACTTAGGTCCTATAAACGGGCATCGCTGGCTGGAGTGAACATCGGGTCTGCTCGGTGGTAGCGAAACTTCGGCCGGAGGTCGACGCAGCCATTGGGTTCCGGGGCATGGCTCGGCGCTGATCATAGGCGGCGATCGATCCCCGCACGCCTGATGGAGGGGCGCTTGCATTCCTGCGGAATGCCCATCCACCGGCGCCAAGTGAAGTTCTCCAAGCGGTACGGGCTCAGCGGTCGTCAAGCTGTTGCTAATATGCAGCACAGGCAGCGCTCTATGAACAGCGTCGCTTGGAACCGCTACCTCCGACCAACCGTTAGTGTCACAATGACGAACCAAAAAGTGAGGCTGACGATGGACCCGCTGCAAAACAACACGTTGGAGATCTGGTGTCTTGCGGCTGTTCCGCTGTCACTGCTCCTTACGGTGTTATTAGCCGGATTTATTCTTTAGCTGACCCAACGAGGCCGGCTTTGCGGACCGGGCCAGGAAGATGAAAATGACGGCCATTAGGCACGGTAGGGTCGCGGACACCCCGTGGCACCAGGCCGTGGCTGCCTTTTCCAACGTGCCCCCATAATCGGCTCTTTCGAGCGGTCCGGCTCGCGGCGATTGCTCGCGGCGCCGTGGCGAGGGCGAGCATCCGAGCTCGTACGTTTTTTACACAATCTCTGATTGGTGGACTCGCCCGACGCCATCGACGTTAATTTTGCGTTAGCGACAGGAGGGGGAAGATCGCTAACGGGAGGAAGAAAATGAAAGAAAACTACGATCTGACGATCGACTACGACGACGTGCCTTACGACAACAAGCCTTACGATCTAGCCACATTCGCAAGGAAGCACGGGCTCAACATTCGAGCCGCCGAGCTTCTTCTTTTCGCCAAGGGCCCGTCTCGAGCGGCCTGCGATGCCGCGGCGAGGGCTTTTCTGGCGGCAGTCGCCGCACAAGCTATGAGACAATCGGCGCGGTAGGTCTCACAAAGCCATTGCTGACACGGCCTGCCGTGTCAGCAACCTAACGGACAGCGCTGGAAATTCCGGGCCGTTTCCAACAAGATGCCTAAGCATCCGGGAACGGCCTGAAATGTGCAATCTTTACAATATCACGACCAGCCAGGAGGCCATTCGCCAGTGGACCCGCGCCTTGCGGGATATCCTCGGCAATCTCGAACCCTCCATCGACATCTATCCCAACCAGCCAGGCCCTGTGGTGCGCAACACGCCGGACGGCGAACGCGAATTCAATTCGCCCGTGACATTTTTGTTCCCGTTTTGTTCAATTTGACCAGAAACTAGTGGAGGCATCGCCCACATTGCAAGCGAACGCTTCGTCACTGAAAGGTTTATGCCGCTTGCGCGAGGTGCATCAGGTACGGTTCTGAACAATTTGCATACCGTGCTAAAATCCGCGGGCGACCGCGATGGGCGTCGTTACCTGCTTCTGGACGCACCATGTTCTCGTAAACTGTCCGGCGCAGAGATGCGTGGCCGCCGTCTTCGCAGGCTCAGGTTCCGTCAGGCATCCGGCGCGGCTGCCTGGCAAGCGACAACACGCCCAACGCCGCCTCAATGCTTCTTGAAATACTGCACCTCACGTTCGTGCTTCTCCGCAGCCTCGCGGCTGTCAAACGTCCCGAGATTGCGGCGCTTGCCGGTCTTTTCGTCCTTCTTGCGCGAATAGAGGCGGTATTTTCCGTCTTTGAGTTTTCTGATCATCTGTCACTCCCCGAGCCGCTGCTTCCCCTTGAGGTTGCGCGCGGCTTGTTCGATCGCCGCCCGGTCGTTGCCCAGCCTGTCGATCAGCTCCTGTGCCTGTTCGCCCGATATGCCGGTGCGCACCGCCAGGGCCTCCACCGTCAAGACGTCGGAACTCGCGAACTCGCGGGTTTCCGGCAGGGCATCGCCTGTCGTCAGCGGCAGGGCTGCCTCCCTGTCGATCTCGGCCTCAGCCCGGTGCCAGTGCCGCTCGGGATCGCCATGGATCCCGCCTTCACGTTCCCAGATCTGGTATGCGCGCTCACGAATCTTGTCTTCCCGGTCGTCGCCCATGTTGATTTCTCCTTTGGGTATCGGATGAACGCCGCGCCAACCCGAACGATCCAAGAAATCTGCGTGATCGTTGGTGGGGTCGCACAAGGCGCCATGCCCTGCGGCCGCCAGCCACGCCCGGCCTGCCTACTCGCACTGCCGACGCGGCCCGCCGGAATACGGCTGATAGCTATTGTCTTCCGGTCGATATGACCGGTAGCGGCTGAAGCAGTATTGGACGTGGTCGGATGAGAGCTCGGCGTCGCCGGTTTCGTCCGGCCGCGGGTAGCCCTCCACTGACGACGTATCGCTCGCCTCGACGTAGCTGCCGTCATCGGCGGCGTCGAGATAGGGCGATATGCAGGGGCGCTGTTGGCCGCTGTAGGATGTGTAGCGGTTGTCGCCTGGCCTGTAGGAGCGGTAGCGGCTGGCGCACCATTCGACATGGGCGGCGGGCAGCGTCTGCTGCTCTTCCACCGCCGGCTTGATGGAGCCGGTGGTGTCGGGTGTCGAAGCTGCGGCGGTGTCGGCGGGTTTCGAGCTGCGATCAACTTCCGAGGTGCGAACGGGAACCGGGCGGGCCGGGAGGCGCTCGAGGCGCTGCGAGGCCGGGTTTACCGGGCGCGGATCCTTGGCCCACAGTTCGGCGACGCTGGAGACCGGGGCGGGCGGCCGCACCGGCTTGGCTATCAATAGCCAGGTGGCGAATGCGAGGCCGCTGGCGAATACGGCGAGCGTCAGGACGAAGCCGCCAAAGATTGCGAACAAAGCTTTCATGCCGCGCTCCTTCGCCTCCCGGTTAAGGAAATGCGGGGGCGGGGAATCCGGTTCCAGGAAAGAGCGCGGGGGGAGAGGATTTCAAAAAAGGAAGACCCCTCTCCGTCTCGGCTTCGCCGAGCCACCTCTCCCCGCTTTGCGGGGCGAGGAACCCAAGATCGCGTAGGGGGCCTTTCAGTGCAGGCCGAATTCGCGCAGCAGTTCTTCGCGGTAGCGTACGAAGCGGCTTTCGCTGCGCTCGCGCGGGCGGGGCAGGTCGATGTCGATTAGCCGCGCCGCGCCGCCTTTCTCCTTGGGCAGGATCAGCACCCTGTCGGCCAGGTAGATCGCTTCCTCGAGGTCGTGCGTCACCATCACCATGGTGACGTTCTCCTCGCTCCAAATGCGCGCCAGCTCCTCCTGCATGCCGATCTTGGTCATCGCGTCAAGCGCGCCCAGCGGCTCGTCGAGCAGCAGGATTTCGGGCTGCACGGTCAAGGCGCGGGCGATGCCGACGCGCTGCGCCATGCCGCCCGACAGCTGCCTCGGGAAAGCATCGCCGAATTCGGCGAGGCCGACGAGCGCGATATAGAAGCGCGCCCGTTCCTCGGCCTCGGCCTTCGGCACGCCGCGCACTTCGAGGCCGAAGGCGACATTGCCGAGCACGGTCAGCCAGGGCAGCAGGCGCGGTTCCTGGAAGATCACCGCGCGCTCGGCGCCGACGCCGTGCACCGGCTTGCCGTCGATGGCGACGCCGCCGCTGTCGGCGGCCTCCAGCCCGGCAAGAATGCGCAGCAGCGTGGTCTTGCCAGATCCGCTGGCGCCGACGATGACCAGGCATTCGCCCGAGCGGATGTCGAGGTTGAGGGTCCTCAGCACGGCAAGCGAGCGCCCGCCGATGCTGAACGATTTGGACAGGTCGCGTATGCTGACCTCACCGCCGCTTGTGCTGCTCATCGCGCTCGTCTCCCAGCTGCCGGTTGGCCTTGTCAGTTGGTCTTGGTTTCGCCGGGCCGGTAGAGGATGTCTGTTGCCTTCAGCTTACCCTTTGGCAGGCGACCGTCGCGCTCGAGCACGCTGACCCAGAAGTCGATGTCGCGGTCCGTCGCCTTGGCCCCCTGGCGCAGCCCGAAGCCGGTCCAGTAGCGCGCCAGCTCGCCGTTTTCGCCGCGCTTGTCGAGGATTGTCGCGAGCACCTTGCGCGCTTCGTCGGCGTTCTGCAGCGACCAGTCGGAGGCGCGCGCCGATTGCTCGACGAAATTGCGGGCGGCGTCGGGATGCGCGGCGATGAAGTCGCGCCTGAGCACGACGAAGCCGCCGGCCAGTTCGCCCAGCACGTCGGTGTCGTTGAACACGCCACGCACGCCGCCATTGTCGACCAGCGCGCCGGCAAAGGTCGCCTGCCAGTAGCCGAGCGCCGCGATGTCGACCTGGCGGGAGCGCAAGGTCTGTTCGAGTTGCGGTCCGGGCACGACGACGAGATTGGCGGCATCCGGCGACAGGCCGACGCTGTGCAGCGCCTCGCGCACGGTGTAGTCGAGATGGGCGCCGAGCGTGTTGACGGCGATTGTCTTGCCGGCAATGTCGGCGATCGATTTGATCGGGCTGTCGTCGAGCACGTAGAAGACGCTTCGCACCTTGCTGTTGATGCCGTTGCTCGGATAGATGGCGACGAAGTCGTTGCCGCCGGAAATCGAATTGATCACGGCGGCGGTTGCGGCCGATCCGATATCGACGCTGCCGGAGGCGAGCGCAAACAATGATTCCGGGCCGCCGCCGGAATAGCCGACATTCTCGACCTCGATACCGAGGCCTTTGAAATAGCCGAGCTCGCCGGCCAGTTCATGCGGAGAGATGCTGCCGCGGCTGGCGAGGGAGCGGAACTTGACGGGTGCGGCTTCGGCAAAGGCGAAGCGCGGCAGGCCGGCGGCGAGAAGGCCGGCGGCGAAGGGTGCGCCGGCAAGCAGGGAACGGCGGGTGACTTTCATGGTGGTCTTTCCTGGTTGGCTTGGCTTGGGTCTGGTCGATGGCGAAAGGGGAGGTCAGTCGACGGCATTGTTCCAGCGGCAGAGCCGCCGCTGCAGGCTGACCAGCGCCTGGTTGGCGATCAGGCCGAGGCCGGCGAGGATGACGATTGCCGCAAACATCAGCGGGATCTGGAAGTTGTACTGCGCGTTCATCACCTGAAAGCCGATGCCCTTGTTGGCGCCGATCATTTCGGAGGCGATCAACAGCAGCAGCGCCGTGGTGGCGCTGAGCCTCAGCCCAACGAAGATCGAGGGCACGGCGCCGGGCAGCACGACGCGGCGGAAGACGGTGAGCTGCCTGGCGCCATAGACGCGGGCCATCTCCAGCAGTTTCGGATCGACCTGCTTGACGCCGCCGATGGTGTTGAGCAGCAGCGGGAACAGCGTCGCCCAGAAGATGACGAACACCTTGGAGGCTTCGCCGAGCCCAAGCAGCAGGATGAATACGGGATAGAGCGCCAGCGCCGAGGTCTGGCGGAAGACCTGCAGGATGGGATCGAGCGCGGTCTCGACCGCGCGCACCTGGCCCATGAACAGGCCAAGCGGGATGGCGACCAGCACGGCGGCCGCGAAGGCGAGACCGGCGCGCTGCAGGCTGATGGCGATGTCACCGAGCAGAGTGCCGCCGGCCAACCCCTTCCAAAGTGCCGCGACAATCGTATCGATCGGCGGCAGCACGGCCGTGTTGACCCACCCTGCGCTACTCGACACTTGCCAGATTGCGAGGAAGGCAATGAGGGCGCCGTAGCGCGACAGGAAGCGGATGCCTGCCCGGCCGCCGAGGCGCAGGAAGTCCGTGCCCAGGCTTGTCGTGCCGTCACGCGTGCCGAGGCTGGCGGCCTGTTCGATGTGCTGCAAGGTCATCGTCTTGCCTCTCGCTTCGAGGGTAGTGGGCTTCTCGGGATTATTCGGCGGCCAGCACGGCCGAGCGGGCGGCGGTCCACGGGTTTTCAGGCCGCCTGAGGCCGAGGTTCTCGCGCAGCGTCCTGCCTTCATAGGCGGTGCGGAATAGGCCGCGGCGCTGCAGTTCGGGGATCACCAGCTCGACGAAGTCGTTGAGCCCGCCGGGCAGCCAGGGCGGCAGGATGTTGAAGCCGTCGGCGGCTTCGTTGCCGAACCACTCCTCCAACTGGTCGGCGACCTGCGTGGCGCTGCCGATGACGGTGTAATGGCCGCGGGCCGTTGCCACCCATTGGTAGAGCTGGCGGATGGTGAAGTTGTGCTCGTCGGCAATCTGGCGGATCAGCGCCTGGCGGCTCTTCATGCCTTCGGTTTCCTTGCTTGGCGGCAGCGGGCCGTCGAGCGGATAACCCCTGATGTCGAGCGTCTGGCCGGCCAGCCCGTTGAGCAGGGCGACGCCGTCTTCGGGCAGGATGAGATCGTTCAGCTGCTGGTATTTGGCGCGCGCTTCTTCTTCGGTACGGCCGACGAAGGGTGCTACGCCGGGCATGATCAGCACCTGCTCGGGATCGCGGCCGACGGCCGCCACGCGGGCCTTGATGTCGCGGTAGAATTCCTGCGCCGACGCCAGGTTCTGATGGGCGGTGAAGATGACTTCCGCCGAGTGGGCGGCGAGCTTGCGGCCGTCCTCCGATTGCCCCGCCTGCACCACCACCGGGTGCCCCTGCACAGGGCGCGGCACGTTGAGCGGACCCTTGACGCTGAAATGCGCGCCCTTGTGGTCGATGTCGTGGAGCTTGTCCTTGTCGTAGAAGCGCCCCGATTTCTGGTCGCGGATGAAGGCATCGTCCTCCCAGCTGTCCCACAGCGCCTTGACCGTCTCGACATGCTCATGCGCGCGGGTATAGCGCTCGGCGTGGGCAGGCTGGGTATCACGATTGAAATTGCGCGCGGTTTCGTCGCCGGCCGAGGTGACGACGTTCCAGCCGGCGCGGCCATTCGACAGATGATCGAGCGAGGCGAATTTGCGGGCGAGCGTGTAGGGCTCCTCGTAGGTGGTCGAGGCGGTGGCGATGAAGCCGAGATGCGTGGTGAGCGGCGCCAGCGCTGCAAACAGCGTCACTGGCTCGAAGCCGGCGATCTTGGCATTGCCGCCTTCGCGGGCGCCGAGCCCGACCGTCAGATTGTCGGCGAGGAAATAGGCGTCGAACAGGCCGCGCTCGGCGGTCAGGGCAAGCTGCTTGTGGAACTCGAAATTGGTGGCACCGTCGGCCGGCGCCTCGGGGTGACGCCAGGCGGCGATATGCTGTCCGCCGCCGGGCAGGAAAGCGCCCAGTTTGATCTGCCTGGATTTCTTGGATCTGGTCATCGCGGCGTGCTCCTGGATTGGTCGGGGAGGGGATCTCGGGTCAGTAGTGCGTTCAGGCGGCAAGGCCGACGCGATAGGGCACTCCGGTTACCCGGCATGCCTCGGCGACCGCCTGCCGGGCGCGGGCATGGATCGCGTCCGACACCAGCACGCCATTGGCAAAGTCCTTGTCGGAGGCGTAGATCGCGGTCGGCACGGTCAGCGCCTCGAAGAAGCCGAACAGCGGCCGCAGCTGGTGCTCGACGATCAGCGAATGGCGCTCGCCGCCGCCGGTCGCGGCGAGGATGACGGGCTTGCCCCTCAGCGATGACGGATCGAGCAGGTCGAAGAAATGCTTGAAAAGCCCGGTATAGCTGCCTTTGAAAGTCGGCGAGCCGGCCACCAGGATGTCGGCGCCTAGCAGCCGTTCGACGATGTTGCGCGCCGCCGGGTCGAGGTCGCCGAGGCGCCTCGCCTGCGGCAGGGACGCGCCGAGATCCTCGATGTCGAAGACGGCCGAGGCCGCGCCAATGCTTTCGGCGGCCTGTCCGACAATGTGGCTGACGAACGCCTTGGTCTTCGATGGCCGGGTCAAATTGCCCGACAGCCCCACCACGAGCTTTTTCGACATTCCTGGCTCCCTCTCAAGCGCTCTATTTTAAGATCTTGGGTCTAGCGATCTATGTTAAGTCTAGAGATATTGTAGAATTAAAAGAGCGAGAAAATTTCAAAAGCAGGACGGTGAGCGAACTGAGTTTGCGGCACATCGCCGGCAATTGGTTCATTCAACGCGCCGTACCGCGCTGCGCTATCGCTGCAGCGCCTGCAGCCGCGATAGCGCAGCGCGTCGGACAGAGCGCATGAACAGCTGGCCGGACATATCAGGCAAGTCGCCCTCGGGCGCTCCGGCGCGACGTCGGGGAACCATGTCCTGATGCCACGATCCTGGATGGCCTAGCGGCCCTCGGAGAGGACGCGGCGCGGGCACAGGCCAAGGTGCTGGCGTGGGGTCCGCGGCATGTGGCGAGTCAGGCCAATTTGATTCAAATCCGGCTGTGGATATTTGCTTTTGGGTAAATCGAGGCGGTCATCTTGCCGGCCGGCGGGCAACAGGGAGAAGCCTATGACAAGCGACTTTGCCGCCGCACACCTCCACCTCGAACGAGCCTGCCATTATTTGAGCGGCGAGGACGAGACGAGCCGCACGGCTCGTGCGGCTCTGGATCTCCTGATCGATGCAATTGTCGCGGCACAATACAAGCGGCCCACGGGCGACGTTGTGGAATTTCCAAGACCGGCAAAGTTGGGACAATCCGCAAGCGGGAACGGGTAATCCAACCGGCGGCATCCCTTTGCTTCCGCCTGATCACATGAACCAGGTCGCCACCAGGCCGATCGTCGCCGAGAAAATAGCGGCGGTCGTTGCCCAACCGAGTATGTTGGTGCTGCGGCTGTTCACCTGGTCGCCCATGATCCTGCGGTTGTTCGTCATCAGCATGATGAGCAGCAGCAAGGGCGGCGTCGAGAAGCCTTGAACGATGCCGGACCAGACCAGCGCCTTCATCGGATTGAAGCCAAGGAAGTTGAGGCCGGCGGCGATCGCGGTAAAAAATCCGATGGCGAGATAAAATTTGGGCGCCTCTCGAGCCCGGGCGTGCAGGCTGTTTTTCCAGCCGATGGCTTGCGCCACATCATAGGCAGCGCCGGTGGTCATGACAGGAACCGCGAGGAAACCGACGCCAATCACGCCTGCGGCGAACAGAACGCTTGCGGCCTGGCCGGCGAGCGGCCGCAGCGCCTCCGCCGCCTGCGCGGCCGTGTCGATATCGTGGTGGCCCGCCTTGTAGAGCGTAGCACCCGTCGACAGGATGATGAAATACATGATGAGATTTGAAAACATCATGCCGATGAGGATGTCCCGGCGAGAGCGACGGAGTTCGCTGTCGGTGGCGCCCTTCCTTTCCCTGAGCGTTGTCCGCCCCTGGGCAATCTCCTCCTCGACCTCCTCATTGGACTGCCACGTGTAGAGATAGGCGGACAGCGTCGTGCCGATGATGGCGACCAGGATCGATAGGAACTCACGGTTGAATTCGATCCTGGGGAGCAGCGTCCCGCGCAGCACCGCCGCGGCGTCCGGCTTGGCCAGAATGGCGGCACCGACATAGGCGAGCAGCGCCAGCGCCAGCCAGCGAAAGATGTTGCGGATCAAAGTATAGGAGCCGAAGACCTGGAGGGCGAAGATGAGGGCGGCGACGAACAGCACGATCAGCGGAATGGGAAGCGGCACGAATATGTTGATCGCCGCGGCCATTCCACCGAGATCCGCCGCTGCCTCGATGGTGTTGCCGACGAGCACACCCAAAAGCACCGACCAGAGCAGCCACCGCGGGTAAAAGTCCTTGATGACGTGGAACAATCCGCGCCCCGATACCTGGCCGAGCTTCGACGACAGGTAGACGACCGCGTACATCATCGGCAACGTCACCGGAGCCGTCCAAAGCAGGTCGGGTCCGAAACGGGCGCCGGCGCTGGCATAGGTGCCTATCGCGGAACAATCGTCGTCGGCCGCCCCTGTTATCAGGCCGAGGCCGAGCGCGCGGCCTATGCCGCCTTTACCCTCCTCCGGTGGGGTGGAACGATCGGAACCGGCCTGCCTCATTGCGATCGGACCGGGTTGGGAACGAAGGGCGCGGCCTGCCATGCAACAATGCTAACGATCGGTCGGCGCGCTGGTCTCATTTTGCTTCCTTCAACAACTTGCCCAAACCCGGCGCGCCATGACTTGTTCCTCGACGACGGGGCAGGGATTTTGCCTCAGGCAAAAAAGTTCGGGTTGACCGCTTCCGAACGCGAAGCGACTATCCGCGCGAGGCGAAGATCGCAGGAGGAAGTGCAATGGACGAGCCCGATCAGTGGCGCCACATGTCGAGCGCGCCAAGGGACGGCAGCAGAATCCTTGTCACGGTTCGGCCTTCCGAACAGGGGCCGGCCGAGGTCGACATGGCTTACTGGGCCCGCGCCGATCAGTTCGGCAGCGAAGGCTGGCGCGCTTCCGATTCGTCTCCAGGACGCATCGTCGAATATGCCGAACCCGAACTGAAGTGCTGGATGCCGCTGCCGTCGGCCAATCTCAGCAAAGGCTCAATGCCGAGCCCGTGGGAAGGCGAAGATGTGCCGCTGGTGGATGGCTCGGGGATATGAAAGGGCCGAATGCCCAGGACCTCCAAGAGCCGATATCCACGGCCACCCGCATTCGCCAAAAGTGCGCGCAAGCTGACCGCGGCGGTCCGGAAATCGAACCCCTGGATCATTGACGCCCGGCGGGCCCGCTGGTTCTCAAGATAGCGCGCGAGCGCAATGTCGTGGCGCAGTGGCCCGCCGCGCGGCTGCGGGTCCTGCCTTGAATCATCATGCCAGATGGGCCATTCCGTCGGGGGTAGCACAGCGTCCTCCTGAGATACCAGTCTCCCGACACTTGTCTTCCTTGCGTCGTGAGAAACGCGGTGGAGCCAGCGTGAAGGATTCGTGAAAAACACCAGGCCGGGCGAAATGACGGTTGAAATAGAGGCAAGTACAGGAAAGGATCGCAAAGAAGCTGTGGCTGTGGCGGATCCGATGGCGCACCCTCATCTCTGTCTGTTAGGCGGCTTTGACTTTGCCGGAGGAGCGGTGGCCCCGGTTTTCAGCCGCAAGGCTCGCGCCATGCTGGCTTATCTCGCCCTGCAATCCGGACACTCCCAATCGCGCGAGAAGCTCGCCGCGCTTTTGTGGGGCGGCAACAGCCAAACCCAGGCCCGAATGAACCTTCGACAGGCCCTATCCGCCATAAGGAAAGGAATGGGCGCATCCGATGGCGAAAGGTTTCTGAGCGACGGCGACAGCATTACGCTCAATCTCGACGATCTTGATTTCGACGTCGCGCGGTTCGAGTCGCTGGCCGCCGGCTCCGACCCGGAGCAACTCGAGCAAGCGCTCGTCGTCTATCGTGGCGACCTCCTGGACGGGTTCGGCCTGAAGGAGGAGCCGTTCGAAGATTGGCTCAGAGTGGAGCGCGAGCGATTGAGGGCAATCGCAACCATCGTGCTGGAGAAGCTCGTCGCGCACTATTCGGCAACGAATGATCTTCCATCATGCCTGCGGGCGGCGGTGCGCCTGCTGGCTTTGGAGCCCTTACGGGAGGATATCCACCGAGCCCTGATGCGGACCTATGCCGCCCAGGGCCGCTTTAACCTCGCGCTGAAACAGTATGAGCGCTGCCGTGATGTGCTGCAACTGCAGCTCCGCTTGCAGCCCGAGCCGGAGACCCGGCAACTCTATGATGACCTGCGGACGCGCCGCGTGACGCCGCAAGCCGCTACCCGGATAGCCGCCTCGGTGTCGCCTTCCCAGACACCGCCAACGTCGGCAGCCCGAACAGGTGAGCGGCCGGTGTCCCGGGCCGAGCCGATGCGCCCCGCGACCCACTATGTCAAATCGGCCGGAATCAACATCGCCTATCAGGTAACCGGCGACGGGCCGGTCGACCTGATCTATGTGCCTGGGTGGGTCTCCAACCTCGACCTTGCCTGGTCATCGCCGCGGCTGGCGCATATGCTCCAGCGTCTCGGTTCCTTTGCCCGCCTGATCCGTATGGACAAGCGAGGCACCGGACTGTCCGATCGCAATGTTGGTTTGCCAACGCTGGAAGAGCGGATGGAAGACATGCGAGCGGTGTTGGATGCGGTCGGATCAATGCGAACGGTTCTGTTCGGCAGCTCCGAAGGGGGGCCTATGTGCATGCTTTTCGCGGCGACCTATCCCGAACGAACAGCGGCTGTCGTGCTCAACGGAACCTATGCCAGCGGCCGATGGTCGCCGGATTATCCATGGGCAAGGACAAGCGAGCAGGTAGAAGAAGATCTGACCGCCGTCGAGAGACAGTGGGGGGAGCCGGCGGACATGAGCAACGCCGCGCCCAGCCTGATGAACGACAGTTTCGAGAGAGAATGGTTCGCCGCCTATCTTAGGAATTCAGCCTCGCCTGCCGACGCGGTCGCGCTCTGGCGCTGGGGCACTGAAATCGATGTTCGCGCCCTTCTCCCAACCGTTCACGTCCCGACACTGATCGTGCAGACGGCGGGCGACCGCTGGGTAAAACCGGAAGAGGGGCGCTACCTGGCAACGCATATCGAAGGCGCCAGATACATTGAGCTTGCCGGCCGTGATCACGTAATCTGGGGGGAGAATTCCGATCGTTTGGTCGACGAGATCCAGGCTTTTGTCACCGGCTCGCTGCCGGCAACGTCGAGCGAGCGCGTGCTTGTGACGGTGCTGCACATGGAAATCGTCGGGTTGCCGCCGGCTCCCGTCAACGCTAGCGACCGGGCGCGGCGCGATCTGATGCAGCGACACGACGACGAGATACGCAACGAATTGCATCTTGCTAACGGTCAGGAAATCAGCCGCACCGGAAACGGGTTTCTCGCGGTATTTCTGCGACCAACGCGGGCGATCCAATGTGCAATCGCGGTCCGTCGTCGAATGAAGAGGTTAGACCTTCAGGTTCGCGCGGCAGTCCATATTGGCGAATGCGAAAGGCGCGGAGACGACTTCGCCGGTGTTGCAATTCAACTGGCATCACATCTGCTCGACGTTGCCGGACCGGGCGAGATCATCGCGTCGCGCACGGTTCGTGATCTCGTGGCCGGTTCCGGCCTGGCTTTTGAAGAGCATGGCGAGATGGAGCTTGCAGGTGTTCCCGGCAGCCTGCAGCTTTTTTCCGTCAGTGAACCGGCTGCCTGAGGTCCCGCTGGGTTGGGATATGAGCCGGAGAGTTCAATAGGCCGGCGGGACAGCGCCCCCCTCTGTCCTGCCGGACATCTCCCCCACAAGGGGGGAGATCGGCAGCTTCACTGTCGGCCCTCAGAACAGGAATGCGGCTGTAGCGGGGTTTGGGCCGGTGCGGCCGTCGGGCGAATCCATGCCCCGGATAAGCTCGAGGTCTTTCGCTTCCAGCTCGAAATCGAAGACGTCGAAATTGGCGGCGATGCGGTCCTGGTGGATCGACTTTGGAATGACGATCAGCCCTTCCTGAAGATGCCACCTGACGATCGTCTGCGCCACCGACTTGCCGTGTTTCCTGGCAATGCTTTCAAGCGTCGGATCGCTCAACAGCCGGCCGCTGCCCAGCGGGCTCCAGCTCTCGATGCGGATGTTGTGCCTGTCATGAAATTCGCGTTTGTCACGCTGCTGGAAGCGGGGGTGGAGCTCGATCTGGTTGACGGTAGGCGTGACGCCGGTCTCGCCGATGATCCGTTCGAGATGGTCCTGGTTGAAGTTCGAAACGCCGATCGACTTTATGCGGCCTGATTGCCTGAGTTCGATCAGCGTCTTCCACGCCTCGACATATCTGTCCTGGCTGGGCACCGGCCAGTGGATCAGGAACAGGTCGATCTGTTCGATGCCGAGCTTGCTCATCGTCTCGTCGAAGGCGCGCAAGGCGGCGTCGCGCTGATGGGCGCCGTTGCGCAGTTTCGAGGTAATGAACAACTCGCTTCTCGGCACGCCGGCCGAGCGGATCGCCTGCCCGACACCTTCCTCGTTCTGATAGCCTTCGGCGGTATCGATCAGCCTGTAGCCGGCCTCGATCCCCCAGCGCACCACCTTGGCCGTGATGGCTGGATCGACCTGCCATACGCCAAGGCCGATTTGCGGAATGGCGGAGCCGTCGTTCAATCTGATCTGTTCAGGTCTATTCAGGGTAATCTGTTCAGGCATGTTCACGTCCTTCTGCATCGTTCCGCCCGGCGCACGCTCTATCTAGTCTGGATGACCGCCAAAGCGAGTCAATATCAGGAGAATGTGAGGAGACGGACGTGAAGCGCTGATCTCGATGTCCGTTCGGGCCGACAGCGTTCCAGCTTTTGACCCATTGGACTCCAGTACAGGAGCCGCCATTATCGCGGATAATGTGGTATTCTATCGACTATCCGAGGAGGCGACTGCGTTGACCAACAGCTTGGAAGCCGAAGGGGCAAGAGACTGGTCGCCTCTGCTGGTCGCGGCAGAAAACGGCGATGCGGAGGCGGTTCGATCGGAATTGGCGGCTGGCGCCGATATCAATCAGCCGGACGATGGCGGCTGGTCTGCACTTCACCTTTCAGCCCTCAATGACCACACAGCTGTGGTGGAGGCGCTGATCGAAGACCCGGAAATCGACGTGAATTCCAGAAACAAGTGGAAGAGCACGCCCTTGAGCCTTGCGTCCGCCAGGGGACATTACGCGTGTATCTCAGCCCTGGTGAAACACCCCCAAATAGAGATCAACGCGCGAGCTGACTACTACGGCAGAACGGCTCTTATCGAGGCGGCGAAGAACGGGCATCTCGAAGTCGTCAAGTTGCTCGTGGAGAATGGCGCGGAAGTAAATCTGACCGACAAGACGGGGAGAAACAACGCGCTCATCGAGGCTATCAAGGGGCGGCACTACGAGATCGCGGAATACCTGCTGGATTGTGGGAAGGTGAGCTTTATCAACAAGGAGATGAGGCTAAACGCCCTGATCTGGGCTGGCAGCTGCCACAACCCTCAGCTTATCGAAAAGCTGGAAGCCGCGATCCACGCTTTCTTCGAAGGCAAATAAGGGCCTCGCCCTTACTGTCGCGGGGCGCGTCCGTATCTCCCGTCACGTCGACGCGCTCGATGGCGCAAACAGCCCCGCAGCGCTTCACATAAATTATTCAACCAAACGGTTGACTATCTCAAAGCGTGCGCCTATATTCAACTACATGGTTGAATTAGAGACATCCCAGATGGACGCGGTTTTTCACGCCCTTGGCGACGCCACCCGCCGGCACATGCTTCGCGATCTCGCCGATGGCGAGAAAACGGTAAGCCAGCTGGCGGAACCCTTCGTGATGTCGCTCGCGGCCGCCTCCAAGCACATCAAGGCGCTGGAGAACGCAGGGCTTATTCGTCGAGAGGTGAGGGGCCGCACGCATCTGTGCCGACTAGCCCCTGGACCGCTGGCCAGCGCCCATCAGTGGCTCAGCTTCTACGAGCGCTTCTGGACCGGTCGTCTCGATGTTCTCGAACGCCTTCTTCGCGAAGAGGACGCACGCAAAGCCCAGGATGAGCCCAGGAAATCGCCCAATCCGAAAGAAGGAGACGAGCAATGAACCAGATGAGAACCATCGGCGCCTATGGCGAGCTGACCGAGCCCGCCACGTTCACCATCCAGCGCCTTTTGCCCGGCCCCATCGAGCGCGTCTGGGCCTATCTCACCGAGAGTGACTTGCGACGGCAATGGATGGCCGCAGGCCAGATGGAAATGAAGGCCGGCAGCTCGTTCGAGTTCGTCTGGCGTAACGACGAGCTGACCGACCCGCCTGGCCAGCGCCCCGCGGGCTTCCCCGAAGAGCATCGGATGGAGGGCCGGATCACCGAACTCGATCCGCCGCGCAAGCTTTCCATCACCTGGGGAAATACCGGCGGCGTCTCCTTCCTGCTGGAGGCGAAGGGTAGCGATGTGCTGCTCACCGTCGTCCATCGGCGCCTGCCGGAACGTGCAATCCAGCTCAACATCACCGCCGGCTGGCACGTGCACCTCGACCTGCTGGCCGCCCGCCTGGCGGGTAAGACACCGACCTCGTTCTGGGGCGACTGGAGCCGCCTGCGGGACGAATACGACCGCCGCCTGCCGGCCTGATGTAACTCGCGGCGGCCATCCCTGAGGTCGCCGCCAGCCACACGAAGCAACGATGATCCGACGAAACGTGCTTGCATCCCGCAAGCCTGATGGAGGAAGTCATGCGTAAATTGATCACTGGAATGAAAATTTCCGTCGACGGCAAGATGGAGGGACCCGAGGGTTACGCTGATTGGGTCGATGCGTGGTCTGAGGAATACGGCCTGACGCCGCAAATCGATGCCTGCCTGCTTGGCGGCGTCATGTATGCTGGCTACGAGCGCTACTGGAGCGCCATCCAGAACGAGCCCGACAAGCCGCTGCCGATGACCGGCAAATTGCCGAAGCCGGCCGAGCTCGAATGGGCCCGCTTCGCCGCGCAGACGCCGCATTATGTGCTGTCGAACACAATGACTTCGGCGGCCTGGCCAAAGACGCGCTTCGTGCGGAATTTCGAGGATATCGCTGCGCTGAAACAGCAGCCCGGCAAGGACATCTACCTTATGGGCGGCGCCCGAATTACCGCGAGCCTTATCGATGCCGGGCTGGTGGATGAACTCAGGCTGATCGTCTATCCGCTGCTCGCCGGTGAAGGAAAGGCGCTGTTTGGAACGGCGAAGAATCGTCGTGGGCTCGAACTGCGCAAGGTTGAGCAGTTGTCGGACGGCCGCGTCGGGTTGGTCTACGGGATCGGCTAGCGCCAACGTCAGGCAACGACACCGCGGCAGGCCCAGGCGACATTGGCAAAGGACCTCGGGCCGTCGGGCCGGCCGGCCTCATAGGCGTCGCGCATGGCGGCGTCGGTGCGCGCCCGCTCTTCTGGATCGAGCGTGGCCACATACTTGCCGAGCGGCCCTTCGCCGGCGGCAATCGGCGCCCAGTAGTCGTCGAAGTTTTGGTAGTCCATGCGGATCATCAGCTGCGTTTCCGTAACGTCCCGGAGACCCTGTTCGACAAAGGTCCGTTGCATTTCGCCCGGCTGCATCATCGGCTGGGTGCAATAGCGGGCGCGCAGCTGGCGGCCGCCTTCGCTGAGCACTGCCACCGTGTCGATCATCATGCGCATTCCGGGCATGCCGCCGAGATGGTCCCATACGGTCGCCGCGACCACGCCGCCCGGCCGCACGACGCGGCGCATCTCAGCGACTGCCTTGCCGGTTTCGGGCACGAAATGGAGCACGAGCAGCGCCAGGGCGCGGTCAAACGCGCCGTCCTCAAAGGGCAGGGCGCAGGCATCCGCCTGGCGGATTTTTATCCGCGGGTCGGTGTTGCGCCGGATTGCCTCCTCGACGAAAACGGCCGAAAAATCGATCGCGGCGACCTCACGGAGTTCAGCGGCCTTGACGAGCGCGAAGGTCAGGCTGCCTGTGCCACAACCGACGTCGAGGATCTTTTCGCCGTCCTTAAGGCCCGCGAAGTCGATGAACAGCGGCGCGAGCTTTTGGCTCCAGCGACCCATGAGCTGCTCATAGCCGGCAGCATGGTGAACATTGAAACTTGAAGTCATCGAACCCTCCCTTAGCATAAGCTAAACCTCGACACAGCGATTGCCAAGGCGGGCGAGCATTCGTCCCACCGTGAGGCGGCTGCTGGCGAAAGCCACCTTACGGATGCCGGGGCGCGAAGACTTCGCCGGCATCGTAGATTTGATGCGGCCGGCGAGCCGACCTCGATCAGTCTGGGCCACCCATTTGGCGGGCAGTCCGCGGCGCTGGTACTGGATCTCCAACACGGAAGGCGAACGACACGACTTTCGTCGCATCCGGATCGACCTCGCAACGAAAGCTCAGAGCGTACCACTGCCCGCCGGCGCGGAACTCGGTCCTGGAGACTTGCATGATATTGCCGGCCTTCAACCTGAAGGGACGCAAGACGTCAGGAAAGTAGGGGGGCGAAGCATGGCGCAACTGTTCGCGCACTTCCCAGAAGCAGAGCTGACCGATCCGATCGGGGCGCGGCACATTTCTCATGGCGGTTGTCGCGATTGGATCACCGGTTGCTGTTTGCGAGAACAATCTTTTCGCTTCTTCAAGCTTCAGCGGCTTTTGCACCTTGGCCGCTCGCTTGGGCTTAGGCGGCGCGGATGCGCCAGGCGGCGGAGCCGGGTCTTTGCCGTCTACCGCAGTCACGGCAGGTGGCTGCGCAAGATCCTGTTTATTGGGATCTTGCGGCGCCGTCGGTTGTTCCGAACCATCCTCCGCACTGTTGCCGTCCAGAGACTTGCGAGGACCAGCGTCCTTCTCGCCGAATTGGAAGACAGGCCTCTGAGGGCCGGCTTCCGGATGCGCCGGCGTCTCGATCTTTGCTTCCGGCGGCTTTTCGGGCTTGGGCGGTTTCGCAGGAGGCGGAGGTTTGGCTTTCTCCGATGGTTTGGGCGGCGGCACCAGATCCACCCCGATGGCCTGATCCTTCTGCGGCTGCGGGGGCGACACCGGCAGCGCGGACAACAGAAGCGCCGCGGCGAGCAAATGCAGGACCGCGGAGGCAGGCAAGGCCCACCTGAACACCTGGCGCTGATCCCGTATCTCGTCCGTCATCGTGACCGGTGTGTGGAATGAAATATTGGCGGCATCAAGCACCGATGCCGCCAGACGTCGAAATAACCGGTTCATGTCGAGCTTCGACGTTTTGCGGCGGCCGAGCAGATGCCGCCCAACGCGTTCGTTGGAACTGTCGCCGTCGCTACGAATCGCGCCATCGGCGACTGCCGCGAGGCGCGTCATTCAAATACACGAGGACAGTGGCCGAGCCTGTCCCTAGCGTGGCGTCGGCCAGAGCGCACGGTCAAGGGTGAACCCGTATTCGGGGGAGGCGAATGTTCGCTCCTTAACGGCGCTGCACGAGAGGGATATTCAGTCATGAATTTCAAAGGTTTGATCAAGCGTGCCGAGACTGTGGAGAGGGCGTTCAAGGAGCTCGAAACCGATTTGGCGGATGCGTTTAGCGAATGTCTCAACGTGGACGATCAGTCGCCGTTGAACGACGTCACTGTCCCGGATGAGACTGTGTCGGATGGGAATCTCGCGGCAATGGATGACAGCTCGCAACTTGAGGCCAATGCGGATGCCTTCGAGACCGCGCGACGGCTGACGCCCCACACGCAAACCCGGCTCGCTGCCTTAAGTGCGGTCGATGGGCTCTTTCACGACGCGCAGGAGTATCTTGGGGAGATCCATGCGAAACTGTCGGAGATCGCGACCTCGCATCATCTGACAGGCGAATTCCTGAAACTCCTCCACGGCGACATTCTTCGCGCCAACGAATTGGAGCTGGCAAATACCAGCTTGACCGCGCAACAAAGAGCACTATCCGAACAGCTCCACGATGCAACCAGAAAGCAGCGCGAGCGCGACAGCGCTATCGAGGCGCTGCAGCAGCATGAGGCGAGCCTGGTCGAGGACAAGGAAGCACTTCGCGGCGCGCTGGCTGCAGCAAGGCTGGAACTCGTCGTGGCAGGCAATGCGAGCGCAAAACGCGAGGCCGAGTTCGGCGAGCTTGTCAAAACGCTCTCGGCCAGAGCGGTCGAGGCCAACAGACGCTCGCGCGAGAACGAGATGCTGCGGGAGAAACATGTTAGCCTGTCGATCGACCTCGACAAGGCGCTGAAACGGGAGGCCGAGGCCCGGCACAGGCTGGACGAACTCTCGACTGTCCACGCCAATGACGCCGCACAGGTTTCGGAACTGCTGGCCGCGCTTGGCAAGAGCGAGAAAGAGGAAATGCGGCTGCAGAAATCGCTCGACATGGCGCAGGCCAAGCTGTCGGAAATGACGGAAGCGGCCCGCATCAGGGACGGGGACAGGGAAGCCGAACTTGCACGCGGTGTCGCGGAGATGACCGGCTTGCGTTCTGAGATCGAGGATCTCCGATCGCGACTGGAAGCCGCCTCGAACCACAACAGCGAAGCCGTCAGCGAGATCGCCAGGCTCAAGGCTCAAGCGAGCGACGCGGTGGCCGAAAAGCAAATCGCCGAGGAAAAATTGTCTGCTCTCATGAAGGAGAGCGAAAGCGACAAGATGAACCTTTCCGCGGTCAGCGCGAATTTTTCGCAGCTTTCCCTGCAGCAGGCATCCGAACAGATACAGTTCGACGTCCAGCGGCAGGAATGCGAGGATCTGCGTGCCGAAGTCGCGTCGCTTCAAGCCCGGGTCAAGGAACTGTTGCCCTATGAGCGGCTCCACAAGGTCACCAACGCCAGACCGCGTGAAGACGGCGTGGTCGAGATCACCGCTGCGGTGGCGGAGAAGGCCCGCGCCAGCAGGCGGCGCCTTCGCCTGCGCGCGGCGTCCTAGCTCAGGCGCGGCTGTCTGAATTTCGACTGGTGCGAAACCGACATCCGTCAATGGATGGCGGGTCGAGCGTGAGGCTGGCCTTCCCTGCGTCGGCCTGCAATAGTGCACGCCGGTGAAGCGGAGGGGGCTGAGCATGCGGCTATTCATAAAGCGGAACCACCTCCGTTGGAGGATGTTGGCCTTCATCGCTATCATGGTGCTTTTGCCGAAAGCGGCGTCGGCCGATACCATCCCACCCGACAGGATCGCCGCGGCCCTTGCGAAGCTCGAACTACTTGCCGAAGGCGTCGTCGCGGATGGTAGCGTGCCCGGTCTGGCCATCGGCGTCGTGCATGGCGACGAGGTGATCTTCCTCAAGGGGTTCGGGCATCGCGAAGCCGGAAAACCGGAGACCGTCGATGCGGACACGGTCTTCCAGATCGCCTCCCTCTCCAAGCCGGTCTCCGCCACCGTCGTGGCGGCGCTGGTCAGCGACGGGATTGCTTCGTGGGATTCGAAGATCGCCGACCTCGATCCGGCTTTCCGGCTCGCCGAGCCCTATCCGACCAGCGAACTCACGGTCCGCGACCTGTTTGCGCACCGCAGCGGGCTTCCCGGCACGGCGGGCGACGACCTCGAGGACATTGGCTATGACCGCGGGGAGATCCTGCGCCGCCTGCGGTTCGTGTCGCCGTCGTCGAGCTTTCGTGCCGGCTATTCCTACAGTAATTTCGGACTGACCGAGGGTGCCGTCGCCGCCGCGAAGCCGACGGGCAAGCCCTGGGAAGAGGTCGCCGAAGAGAAGCTCTATCGTCCGCTTGGAATGGCCTCGACCAGTTCGCGTCATTCGGACTTCATCAAGCACGCCAACCGCGCCGAACTCCACGCCAAGATCGATGGCGCCTGGGCCGCGAAGGTCCAGCGCTATCCGGATGCGCAGGCGCCAGCAGGCGGCGTCAGTTCCACCGCACGCGATCTCTCTCAATGGATGCGCCTTGTGCTCGGCAACGGGGCCTACGCCGGCAAGAGACTCATTGCCGCCGATGCGCTGGACCAGACACATATTCCCTTGATGGTTCGCGGCAAGAACCCCGTCTCCGGAGGCGAGGCCTTCTACGGCCTCGGCTGGAATGTCGAATTCGGCCGGCACGGGCTGGTCTGGGGTCATGCGGGCGCCTTCAGCACCGGCGCACGCAGTCTGGTGATGCTCTTCCCCGAGGAGAAGCTTGGCATCGTCGTCATCGCCAACGCCTTTCCGACAGGCGTGCCGGAGGGACTGTCCGACAGCTTCGCCGATCTCGTCTTCGACGGAACGCTGGGGAAAGATAAGGTAAAGGCATGGAATGATATCTATGCAGGCATGTTCGGGCCGGTGATTGCGGCGGCCAAGGCCACCTATGCCGTGCCGCCCTCTCCGGCAAGTCCGGCCGGGCCAGCCAGTGCCTATGCCGGCCGTTACTTCAACGACTTCATCGGCGATGCTATTGTGTCGGGCGAAGGAGAGGCTCTTGTCCTCAAGGTCGGGCCCGCCGGTGCGCGGTCCTATCCACTGAAGCATTTCGACCGCGACCTCTTCGTGACCTTCCCCGATGCCGAGATGCCGGACAGGCCCTCGGCCGTCAGCTTTGTCATCGACCCCGACGGCAAGGCGTCGGCCGTGACCATCGAGTTTCTCAACGACAATCATCTCGGCACGCTGCAGCGCGAGGGTGATTAGCCGTCGCGGGGCGGGCGAGCCTTTGCCGGTTCAGGATGCCGGGCCGAACTGGAGCAATTTGAAGCAATCGCCGCTGCCCGGCGTCGCTTGCGTCAGGAAGGGTTTCGACCGGTCGATCCATTCTTGGTGCGACCTGGCATCGGCTTCGATCTCATTGGCCGGTGCAAGCTTGACGAAACCGCGCCCCTTGCTGAACAGCCAGCATGCGCGGCCGAGAAACCGCCTGCTGCGCTGGCGCAGGAGGTCGGCATCATAAAAAATGTCGAGCACCTCCTGCTTGATCTTCCGCTCCTTTTCGGGATTGGCGATCGCAACCTCGATCGCCTCGCCGCCGATCGCATCCTGCAGGTCCTTGTAATCCAGGGCGATCTGAGTGGTGGCATATTTGATGTCGCTCTCGTCCCGGACGATGTTGAACCATAGCGTTGGGTTGAGCTCGTTGACGACGAACGATGCTTCGAAATCGCGTGATAAATTCAGGGTATCGAACCCCTGAACATCGACGTCGCGTTCGACCAGAAGGATCTGCGAAACCTGCTTGGCGAGCGCCGTCCCGTGGGCGCTGACCGCGGCATTGTTGCCGCCGAGTTCCGGACTGACATAGGCGCCGCCATCATCCAGCAGCGCATCGAATTCGCCAAGGGCCTCCACGACGGCGCCGCCGCGGGCAATACGCGCCGCCAGTTTGGCGAGAACCTGCTGGAGCTCCGTTTCGCGTTTACGCTGGTCCTGATAGTTCTGCTGGAAAAAGAAGATGAACAGGGACACGCCAATGCCGATCAGGATCACACCCAGCTGCGAAAAGATGTTGCGATAATATTCCAGCAGCTTTTCACGATGGCGTACGTCGTCACGCACACTGTGCGCCACACGGAGATTGACGATCAGCGAAACGACCAGGAGCCCGGCACCGACCAGGATCAGGCCGCCGATCAGCAGGTAGCCGTAGCCAGAGTTCAAATCCATTCTTTGCCGCGCTCCCGAAGCCCCAGACAGCGCAGACTAATACCGTTCGGCTTCAACACCTACGTTTTCATAGGAGCGCCGGCGAAGGATTCCCACCGTTCGGCCGCTGTTCTTACAGCCAGGTCTATGCTCGCCGTCCGCCTCGTTTCGTAGCGGTCTTCTCGCAGCCGAATTCAGGCCGCGTGCTTGGAACCAATGACGGGCGAGACTGTTCAGCTATGACTTTGATACGACGCCGATGTGCCCGGTCGGCTGGGCATGCGGCGATCTTGAGGAGTTCTCATCATGAAGATTTCGTCCAGATTTCGTTCAGTCGCGGTTGCCGTCATCGCCGCCGCGGCAGTTAGCTTTGCCAGCGTCGCGCATGCCGACAGCGGTACGATCCGCTTCGCCATCTACAAGGCGGCCTTTTTCATCGGCGGCTCCGGAGGCGAGGGCACACTGACCTTCCATGGTCGCCGATATCCCATCTCGGTCGGCGGCATCTCGGGCGGCCTCGCCTTCGGCGCCTCCAAGACCTATTTCAAAGGTACCGTGCGCCACATACGCCGCGCCCGGGATGTGACGGGGGTGTACGGTGCAGCGGGCGGTGGCGGCGCGCTTGGCAAAGGAGCCCAGGTGATCGTCATGACCAATGACAAGGGTGCCCAACTCGAACTCACAGGCAGGCAGGTAGGTCTGCAAGTCAACGCCGATCTCAGCGGTATGAGCATCTCGCTGAAATAAGGGCAGTCATTGCATTCGTCATTCCCTGGATGGGCCGGATTTGGCCGCTCCAAACCGCAGCCCATCCATCAGCAGCGACACCAATCGGCGCGAGCGGTCGCGCCAGTCCTTGGTGTCCGGGGCCGAATAGATGCCGCCCAGCGCATGCAGCACGTCGGAGGCATCGACGTCGCTGCGGATCGAGCCGTTGGCGACCGCGGCATCGATCAGCCGCCGCAAAGCCAGCGTCACCCTGCCCGAAACGTCGGAGAACAGGGTGGAGTTGGTTGTGAGCAGGATGCGCAGGCTTGTCGACAGCCCGCGCTTGGTGGCGATGTAGTCGACGAAGCGCTGCATCCATTGTTCGAGCGCGACGTCGGGCACATGATCGTGGGCGAGTTCGTCGGCCGCCTGGCACAGTCCTTCCACTTCGCGCCGATAAACCACCTCGACCAGATGCTCGCGCGTTGGGAAATGCCGGTAGAGCGTGCCGATGCCGACGCCGGCCTGACGCGCAATCTCCTCCAGCGAGGCATCGACGCCATGCGCGGCAAAGGCTTTCGCCGCGACCTCGACCAGTGCGTCGCGGTTGCGCTGCGCGTCGGCGCGCAGCGGTTTTGCAGCGGCGGCTTCGGCCTTGTCTCCAGATATGACGGGCGGCTCTGCGGCCAATTTTTTCTCCAGTGTTGATCCGAATAGGGCAGGCCCCGTTTCAACAACGGAGACGCCTCCAACTTCGTTACGCCTCCGACAAATATAATCGCAAGTAAATACAATCACAGGATCGAGTCTGGGCCGGCGTTCCGCATCTTGCCTGTCCCGGTGGATGACGACGGAGGATATTTCCTGGCGCGGCCGGCACTCCTCATCTGTTCGGCCGATGCCCTGAGGCAAAAATGAGCCGACATTGAGCACGATCCCCTCAGGATCATTGGACTGTCCTGCCCCTACAGACAGTTCAGAGAGCACCACCGGCTTGGGCCGGTGGTGCTTTTTTGTCTCCAGGCATGACGGCTGGCTGCCCTGCCAATTTTCTCCAATTTTGATCATTTTCGATCCTGGGCTTGAACAGGGCCGAGCAGGTCCTTAGGTAATAAGCGGAGGCGCCTCCGATTGTGGAGCGCCTTTCTCATGTAATCACGGGATCGGGTATGTCACGTCTTTCGACCTCGCAAGCCGCAGCCTCCCCGAGGTCGCGCCAAGTCAGGCAGACCCCCTCTGCCCTGCCGGGCATTTCCCCCAAGGGGAAGATAGCCTTCACCTAGCCATAAGCTGACCTTGCCGCTCGCCGGCCGGGCACCAGATCATCCCCTCCCGCGTCAAGCAACTGGAGCCAGACGCCCCATGACAAGCAAAACCCGAACTCCAATCCAACTTCAAATCAACGGACATCGACATGAGCTGGAGGTCGAACCGCGCGTTACCCTGCTCGACGCCTTGCGCGACCATCTCGGCCTGACCGGCACCAAGAAGGGCTGCGACCAGGGCCAGTGCGGCGCCTGCACGGTGCATATCGACGGCCAGCGCGTGCTGGCCTGCCTGACGCTTGCCACTCAGGCTGAGAGCAGGGACATCACCACCATCGAAGGGCTTGCCGGGGAGGATGGCACGCTGCATGCGGTGCAGGCCGCCTTCCTCGAACAGGATGCCTTCCAGTGCGGCTATTGCACGCCGGGCCAGATCATGTCGGCGGTCGCCTGCATTCGCGAGGGCCATGCCGGTTCCGACGAGGAGATCCGCGAATACATGGCCGGCAATCTCTGCCGCTGCGGCGCCTATCCGCATATCATCGCCGCCGTGCGCCAGGCGGCCGTGGAGGCCGCGTCATGAGGGACTTTTCGTATCTCCGCGCCGGCTCCGTCGATGCAGCCCGTGAGGCAGCAGCACTTCCCGGCGCCATGCTTTTGGCCGGCGGCACGACGCTTGTCGATCTCGCGAAATGCGGCGTTGCCGAACCCGAGACCGTGGTCGACATCACCCATCTCAAGGGACTGGACACGATTGCCGTTGATGACCGGGGCGCCACGATCGGCGCGCTGGCCAGGATGAGCCGCGTCGCCGACCATGCCGATATCAAGAGTCGGTTCCCAGCCGTCTCGGAAGCATTGTGGCAGGCCGCATCGGCGCAGTTGCGCAACATGGCGACGATCGGCGGCAATTTGATGCAGCGTACGCGCTGCCCCTATTTCCGCGATCCGGCGAATTTCCCCGCTTGCAACAAGCGCTCGCCCGGCAGCGGCTGCTCGGCGATCGGCGGCGTCACCCGTGGTCATGCCGTGCTCGGCACCAGCGAAGCCTGCATCGCCACCTATCCCGGCGACCTGGCGGTTGCGCTCGTCGCCTTCGACGCGATCCTCCATCTCGGCGACCGTCAGGTCGCCGTCGATGATTTTTTCCTGCCGCCGGGCAGCACGCCCGAACGGGAACATGCGATCGAACCCGGCGAGATGATCACCGCGATCGGCATTCCCGCTTCGGCCGCCGCCCGCCGCTCGACCTATCTCAAGGTCCGCGACCGCCAGTCGTATGAATTCGCCGCGGCAAGTGCCGCGGTCGGTATCGAGTTCGAGGCCGACGGAAGGACGATCCGCGATCTGCGCGTCGCGCTTGGCGGCGTTGCCACCAAGCCATGGCGCGCCCGCGCCGTCGAAGAGGCGCTGAAAGGCAAGGTGCTCGAGCCGGAGGTCGTCAGGCAAGCCAGCCTGCTCGCCGTCGAGGGCGCCGTCGACCATGGCGCCAACCACTACAAGATCGAACTGGCGCCGCGCGTCGTCGCCCGCGCCATCCTCAAAATGGGAGAAACGGCATGACCGTTCACGAGTTGAGAACAAGACCTGGCGATGCCAAACGCGGCGACGCTTCGGACGGCGCCGTCCTCGCGGATCAGGTCGGCGGCCGGCTGTCGCGCGTCGACGGACCGGCCAAGATCACCGGTGCCGCCAAATACGCCGTCGAGCAGCAGCTCGAGGGGCTCACCTATGCGGTGCTGGTCGAGAGTACCATTGCCGCCGGCCGGGTGCAGTCGATCGACACGGCAGCGGCCGAAGCCGCGCCGGGCGTGCTGCTGGTGCTGACGCCCGACAATTTCCTGCCGCTGAGAACCGCCACGGACTGGCTGGGCACGCCGCCGCCGGCTGTTGCCTATTGCCCGCTGGCGCGCAGCATCACCTTCAGCGGCCAGCATATCGCGGCGGTGGTGGCCGAGAGCTTCGAACAGGCGGTCGCAGCCGCGGCGCTGGTCAAGATCGCCTATGACGAGGCGCCGGCGATCGTCGACCTCAGCGATCCGAAAGCCGGCGACGGCATTGCGGTCGATGCGATGACCAAGGAGTGGGGTGAGGCGGAGACCGCGTTCGCCTCGGCTCCGGTCAGGATCTGCAACGCCTACAACACGCCGCGCGAATACCAGGCGCCGATGGAGCCGCATGGCCTGATCGCAAAGTGGCAGGACGACCAACTCACGGTCTGGGAGCCGAGCCAGTGGCTCGACGGCATGGCGCGGACCTATGCCGAATGGTTCGGCGTGCCGTTCGAGAATGTGCGACTGGTCTCGCCCTATATTGGCGGCGGCTTCGGCTCCAAGGCGTTCGCCTATGGCTACGGCGCGGTGGCGGCAGTCGCCGCGAAAATGCTGGGACGGCCGGTGAAGCTGGCGGTCAGCAGGCCGCAGACCTTCACCGCCTATGGCGGACGGGCGGCGACGCGCCAGACCGTGGCGCTCGGCGCCAACGCAGAGGGTCAGATCCAGTCGATCGTGCATCGCGGCGTCAACGAGACCTCGGTCGACGGCATGTGGGTCGAGCCGCTCGGCTCGGTCACCTCGGTCATGTACGCGACGCCGAATTTCTCGTCGCGGCAGAACGTCGTGCGGGTCAACACGGTGGTGCCGGGGGCATTGCGCGCGCCGGGCGAGAACCCGAGCGCCTTCGGCATCGAAAGCGCGATCGACGAGCTCGCCTATGAGGTCGGTATCGACCCGCTGGAAATCCGTCTCAGGAACTATGCCGAGCAGGATCCGCATGCGAAGAAGCCGTGGTCGACACGGCAGCTGCGCGAGGCGTTCGCGGCCGGCGCTGAAGCCTTTGGCTGGTCGAAGCGGACGCCCCAGCCGCGTTCGATGCGCGACGGCAACCAGTTGATCGGCTGGGGCGTCGCCGCCGGCACCTACCCGGTGCGGCGCGCCTATGGCGAGGCGGTCGTGCGCATTCTCGCCGACGGCTCGGTTGAGGTCGAAAGCTCGTCGATCGACATGGGGCAGGGCACCTACACGATCTTGGCGCAGACCGCCGCCGAGGTGCTGGGCGTGCCGGCGGAAAACGTCATCGTCAAGCTCGGCGATTCCCGCTATGCCCGTGCCGGCGTCACCGGCGGTTCGCGGCTGGCCGGGGTGATGACCGGCGCCGTCCACAAGGCGGCGAGTGCCGCGCTCGACCAGTTGGTCGGGCTCGCCATCAGTGATCCGGCTTCGCCGTTCCATACGCTGCAGGCCAACACGCTCGTCGTCGCCAATGGCCGCATTTCGTCGCCGCGCGGCAACGGCCCTGAAGTTTCCATCGCCGAACTGCTCAGCAGCGTCGGGCGCCAGCATATCGAGGCCAAGGGCGACACGATGCCGGCCAATTCGACGGTCGAGGACCGCTACAAGAACTACACCACCATAGCCATGGCGCTGCCGCACACCGAGGGCGACTATTCCCGCCACAGCTGGTGCGCGCATTTCATCGAAGTGCGCGTCGACGAGGACTTTGGCACGGTTCGTGTGTCGCGCGTGGTATCGGCGCTGGATTCGGGCCGGCTCTATAACCCCAAGCTCGCCGAAAGCCAGTGGAAGGGCGGCATCATCATGGGCATCGGCCAGGCGCTGCTCGAGGAAGGCATCGTCGACCGCCGCCACGGCCGCATCGTCAACAACAACCTCGCCGACTATCTCATCGCCACCAATGCCGACATTCCCGACATCGAGGTAATCTCAGTCGGTATTCCCGACCCGCATTCCTCGGTGCTTGGCGGCAAGGGGGTCGGCGAGCTAGGCATCGTCGGCGTGGCGCCGGCGATCGCCAACGCGGTATTCCACGCCACCGGGAAACGGGTGCGGGATCTGCCGATCACGCTGGAGAAGCTGATTTAGGCGGACGCGGTGGAACTGCCAATCTCCCCCCTCGTGGGGGAGATGCCCGGCAGGGCAGAGGGGAGCGTGAAGGATCGCCAGCGTTCAGTTCAACTTTGATGAGCTGAGAACCTTACGTGGGTGCGCGAACTGCTTGATAGGCTGGAGGGACAGCGCCCCTCTCTGTCCTGCCGGACATCTCCCCCACGAGGGGGGAGATCGGCAGCTTGAACGCCCTGCCTTTTCAGGCTCACCACGACAGACTGAACGCAAGCTTGCCGAAATGCCGGCCGCCGGCCGCCATGTGGGCGTAGGCCTCGGTCGCCTGGTGCTGGCTGTAGATTGTGTCGATGACCGGATCGATACGGGCGGCGCCGATAGCGCGCGCAGCGTCGCGCAGGTCGGATACCGAACCGGTGTTGTTGCCCACTACCTTGAGCGCCTTGATGATGATCGGCAGCAGGTTCGTGGTGGCCTCGGCGCCGGTGACGAAGCCGATCGCGAACACCGTGCCGCCGGGCGCCGCGGCATTGATTGAGCGGGCGAAGGTGGCCGAGCCGCCGGTCTCGACGATCAGATCGGCGCCGAGGCCGTCGGTCAGCTCGAGCACCTTGGCGTCCCAGTCCGGTGTCTCACGATAGTTGATGAGATGATCCGCACCCAAGGCCTTGGCGCGGGCCAGCTTTTCGTCCGACGACGAGGTGATGATGACCGTGGCGCCGGCTGCCTTTGCCAGCTGCAGGGTCAAGATCGACACACCGCCGGTGCCGAGCAGGACGACGACTGATCCGGGCCCGGCATCGGCGGCGCGGATCGCGTTCCAGGCGGTGGTGCCAGCGATCGGCAGCGTTGCTGCCGCTTCGAAGGACAAGTGAGCCGGCATCGGCACGACGGCATTGGCCGGCAGCGCGACATACTCGGCGAGCGAGCCGGGCAGCGTCAGGCCGCGCATCTCTCTGGTCTCATAAGGCCGCGGACGGCCGCCGATCCAACGCGGTTTTGCATGGGCGATGACGCGGTCGTTGACGGCGAGCCTCGACACACCCTCGCCGATGCCGACGATCTCACCGGCGCCGTCGACGACGGGAATGAGCGGAAAGCTCGGGCCTGGGTAGTTGCCGCTCGCGATCGCGACGTCGACAAAGTTGAGGCTTGCGGCGCGCAGGCGGATCAGCACTTCGCCGCGCTGCGGTTCAGGCGTGGGAACGGTGGCCGCGCGAAACGCGTCCAGTCTCGGGGCAGTTAGTTCGATCGCTTTCATGTCTCACTCCGGTTGATGGGCCGATTGACGGGCCGGGATTGAGTGAAACTAGCTGCTGCGCTATTGGTATATAATCCTTGGCTTTTACATTTGAGCTCTGCGCCAGATGCAGCAATCGCACGAACCGGCAGCATTGGCCGAAATGGCCGCCTTCGCGGCAATCGCCGAAGCACGCTCCTTCACCAAGGCGGCGGCTCGCATCGGCCGCGACGCAACGATCCTGTCGCGGCGCCTTGCCTCGCTGGAGGAGCGGTTGGGCGTGCGCCTGCTGCACCGGACGACGCGAAGCGTGTCGCTGACCGAGGCGGGTTCGGAGTTCCTTGTCCGCATCCGCGCTATCCTGGCCGCGGTCGACGAGGCCGAGGCCGCAGCGTCGGCGCATGCCGGCGGCGGGCCGCGCGGCGTGCTACGGCTGGCGCTGCCCGGCTCGTTCGGGCGCATGTGGATCGGCCCGCTGCTGCCGCAGTTTCTCACCGAATTTCCCGACGTCCGTATCGAGGCCGAGTTCTCCAACCGTTTCGTCGATCTCGTCGCCGAGAATTTCGATGTCGCCGTTCGTCTCGGCGCGCTGGAGGATTCGCGGCTGGTGGCGCGCAAGGTCGCGACACGGCGGCGGCTGCTGTGCGCCGCGCCGTCCTACCTCGCCCGCCGGGGCACGCCGGCTGCGCCGGAAGCGCTGCTGGAACACAGCTGTCTCGGCTTCTCAGGCTTCCAGACCTTTCCGGCCTGGGAGATGACCGACACCACGGGCCGCCGCGTCAGTATCGAGGTCTCCGGCCCGCTGGTCACCGACGACGCCGAGGTCCTAGTCGAAGCCGCCGTGCAGGGCGTCGGGCTGATGATGAGCACGGATTGGCTGGTCGGACGCGAGCTCGCCGATGGCCGGCTGGTGCCAGTGCTGGAGGACTGGACCCTTGCTGACGAGGGCGCTGTCTATGTCGTCATGCCTTCGGCCAAGGGGCAAGCCGCCAAGACACGTGCCTTCGCCGACTGGATCGGCAAACGCTTTGCGCCGGTCCCGCCGTGGCAGAGGTGAGGGTGCTGATCTCCCCACGAGGGAGATTATGCGCTCCTCCCTCACTTCCCGCCCTGCTTGATGAAATGACCGAGCAGATCCATTGGCACCGGAAACACGACCGTCGACGAGCGCTCGCCGGCGATGTCATGGAGAGCCTCGAAATAGCGTAGCTGCATGGCTTGCGGTGCTTCGGCCAGCATCTTGCCAGCCTCGACGAGCTTTGCCGCCGCCTGTTGTTCGCCGTCGGCATTGATCACTTTCGCACGCCGCAGCCGTTCCGCCTCGGCCTGCTTGGCGATGGCGCGGACCATGTTCTCGTTGAGGTCGACATGCTTGATCTCGACATCGGAGACCTTGATGCCCCAGGCATCGGTGCGCTGGTCGAGAATCTCCTGGATATCGCTGTTGAGCTTGTCACGTTCGGCCAGCATTTCATCGAGCTCATGCTTGCCGAGCACCGAGCGCAGCGTGGTCTGTGCCAGCTGGTTGGTGGCGGTCATGAAGTCTTCGACCTGGATCACCGCCCGCTCGGCGTCGACGATACGAAAATACAGCACCGCGTTGACCTTCACCGAGACGTTGTCGCGCGAGATCACGTCCTGCGGCGGCACGTCCTGGACCACCACTCGCAGGTCGACCTTCACCATCTGCTGCACGAAGGGGATGAGGATGATAAGGCCGGGGCCCTTGACCCCGGTGAAGCGGCCGAGCGTGAAGACCACCCCGCGTTGATATTCCCTCAGGACGCGAATGGCCGCGGATAAGAACATGACCACGACGAGCGCTGCTGCCAGATAGGCCACATAACCGATGATCATTGCCTTGCTCCATCGCTTCCCACATTGCGGCGCCGTATCGTCAGCACAAGACCCCTGACATCAGCCACCTCGACGCTGTCGCCCACCGCAAGCGGTTCGTCGGCTTTTGCCCGCCAGCGCTCGCCCCGGGCGAGCACGTGGCCCTCGCTGCCCTGCCAGTCGAGAATCTCCGCCGGCAGCCCCTGCATGGCCTGTGCGCCAACACGCGGAACGTTCTTGCGGGCCGCCCACAGATAGCTGCCGGTCAACAGCGCCAGGCCGAGCGTCAGGACGGCGGCGGTGCCGATAACGGCCCACGACATCTCGAAGCCGGGCCCCTCGATCTTGAGCAGCATGGCAGCGCCCAGCAGAAACGCAGCCACGCCTCCCAGCCCAAGGACCACTGTCGGGTTCAAGGCTTCGACGACGAGAAAGATGATGCCAAGCAGCATCAAGGCAAGGCCGGCATAGCTGATCGGCAGGAGATTGAGCGCATAGAGGCCGAGCAGAAGGCAAATCGTGCCGATCACGCCAGGCGCGACCGCGCCCGGGCTCGTGAATTCGAAGACGAGGCCATAGACGCCGACCAGCATCAGGATGACGGCGATGTTTGGGTCCGTGATGACGGCGAGAAGCCGGATGAGCCAGCCTGGTTCGAGCGTTTCAACCGGCAGCCCTTTCGTCGCCAATGCCTCTTTCTTGCCGGCGATCTCGACGGTCCGGCCGTCGGCCAGTTGAAGCAACTCGGTGGTGTCGCGGGCGACGAAGTCGATGACATGCTCCTGCAGCGCCGCGCCGGCCGACAGGCTGGCCGCCTCGCGCACGGCCTTTTCACCCCATTCGGCATTGCGCCCGCGCAATTCAGCCAGGCTGCGGATCAGGGCAACGGCGTCGTTCGTCGCCTTGGCGATCATCGCATCGCCCGCGGGTGCGTTCTTCTTGTCCTTGTCCGCCTCCGGGCCATCGTTCTTGTCGCCGGGAAACGATGGCAGCGGCCCGCCCATCTCGATCGGCGTTGCCGCGCCCAGATTGGTGCCGGGCGCCATCGCCGCTACATGGGTAGCGTAGAGGATGTAGGTTCCGGCGCTCGCCGCGTGCCCGCCGGCGGGCGCGACATAGCCGATGACGGGAACCGGCGAGGCGAGGATAGCGGCGATCATCTCGCGCATGCTGGTAACCAGCCCGCCGGGCGTGTCCATCTGCAGGATGAGAGCCTGGGCGTTTCGGTCCGCGGCCACCGCCAGCGCTTCCTCGAGCTGCCTGGCACTCGCCGGACCGATGGCGCCGTCTATCTCGACGCGCAACACAATTTTCTCCCGGCCGTCCGCCTCTCCGGTTGCGGAAGAGGGACAAACGGCCGCAACAGCCACGAAAGCCGCGGCAAGCAGGACCGCACGCGCGAGTTTCACGCTCAAAGCTCCACATCTAGGAATATGGGCTGGATTTTGCCGAAATCCATGACGCGGCGCGGCGGGTGACGCATCGCACGGTCCTGCTGGGCGTCGGCCTGCTCAGCGGCGGCTACGGCACCGAGAAGCTCCGCCAATCGGGCACGTTCCGCGGCTGTGCAGACCCGACGGCATGTTGCGCGCCATGTCGACGAAGTCGGCGGCCGCACATGAAGGCGACCGGCGGGCTGTCGCCGTCATTCGATCACACCTATGTCTCTTGCGCATTGCAGCCATCTCTAGCGGGCTTCTATTGCGCGACGTCCTCCTGGGTTGTCTGTTCCTGGATTCGGGCGGGTGCCCCGAGACACTGATCGTAGCCGATGGTGCAATTATTCAGACATTCGTTGCGTCCCTTGATGGATCTGACGCTATTGTAGTCGATCGGCACAGCCTGGCATTTCTTCTGGCACGCCTGGTCCTTCTCGGCGCAATTCGTGCCGTGGCCCTTGGGGTACTTCTTCGTGGTCGCTTCAGCGTTCAATGGCATGACGGCCAGCAGCGCCAGCAGCGTCGGTATCAGTCGGAGCATACGCATGGATCCTCCCTTGCGCGTTAGACCCTCTACACTTGGAGGCAATGTTAGCGCGCCACTTCCGCTGGCCGCATCACCCGTGCGGGGATGGACGGCAGCGGGGCCGCCGCTAAGTCCAGGCAATTTCCCCGTGATCGGTTCTGCTCGTCATCGCTCCGGCCGGCAGCCGATCACAAAACGCGACGACGTTCAGGCAGTCATGTCGCGCGCTGGGCACTATCAGGCCGTCATAATCGAGGAAATGCGCGGCCTCGCCGATGTCTTGCGACCTCGGATATTCGGCGTGCTTTTCCTGATACGAAAGCTGCCCGTAGCGCGAGGTGTCGAGGCCAAGGATCTGCAAGGCTGCCAGGTCGAGCAGTCTGAGCGTCCGGTCCAAAGCAAGATCGATCTCGAAGAGATTGTATCTGACACGCGAAGGGACCACCGGCTGCCCCCGCGTCAGGTGGAATCTCATCTCGCTCAAGGCACCTTCGCGCTCTTGCGAGGTGTAGAGCACGTCGAACGTTCCATCGTCCCAACGGCCACCGGAGTTCGAGCACTGGATCGGGCTGCGGCCCTGGCGCACCACACGCCAAACCGTTCCGGAGTATTCGACCGGAACTATTGCCTCGATAGCGTCGATGAGCCGGCTATCGCGTCGTTTCCGCCCGGCGATCGCCAACTAGAGAAAGACCTCGTTCTCAAGCCGATCGATGACTTTGAGCACGTCGAGAGCACGGTCGTCGTGAATGAGATCTATCGCCCTTTCACCGTTCAATTGCGGGTGGCGAGCGTAAAGCCAGGTGCGGATATCACTTGGCTCGTAGAACTCCTGCAGACGGCCGACGATATAGTGCAGGTCCGATAGAATGAGCTCGCTGCGCGGCTGGGGCTTGATGTCGCCGGCCTTCCACCTCGAAACCGTGGCCTTGGACACGTCGGTGATGTTTGCAATATCGGTTCCCTTGAGGCCGCCAAACGTACCCAATTCGTCCAGGAACCTGGGGACCGCCCGCAACGCAGTAGCCATGTTTTCTCTCCGGCTTCCAAGCCAGCTTCGCCCATGCGTGTCAGCCCTGACGCTTTGACTGCATCGGCGCATTTCAGTTTCACAAATGGAAAATATGAAACAGAGATGCAAATGTCAATTGCCGCTTCGGTTCAAGGGGCCTCCAGTGCCTGGTCGCTCAGGCCTGAAGCAGCGCCAGCTCTTCGGCGCTCAGATGGCGTGCCTTGCCCTTGGCAAGGTCGCCGAGTTGCAGAGATCCGATCGCGATCCGTACCAGGCGCAGCACCTCGATATCGTGGGTGGCGAGCAGCCGGCGGATGTGGCGGTTGCCGCCCTCGTCGAGCACGATCTCCAGCCAGGCGGTGCTGGTGCCGCTTCCACTCGATCGAAAATCAATCGCCTGAATTGCTACAGCGCCCTGGTGTCGCCGGTAATGCCACGGGACAATTTGTTTTGTATAGTCCTTGATGCCACGTGGCCGACGATGGTTCGATGACTTGGGAAGGGAAGATCATGCGAAGCGGATTGGCGAAATTCGTCGTGGCGGGTTGCGTCGCCGCTCAGGTCGTCCTGCAAGCGGCGCAGCCGGCGTTTGCCGCGCCGTGCGGCTGGACGGCGAAACTGGAGGAAGAGGAGGGCGGCAAAGTGCTGATGGCGTCGGTCTGCGGCGGATCGAATGGCGGCGCCCAGCTGACGCTGGCCTGTTTCGGCAAGCCGACGCTGAGCTATGATTTGGGCGACAGCGGTCCGCAACTGGAACCCGGCATCGCTTCGTTCGCGTTCAAGGCCGGCGGCAAGGCGGTGACCAAGACGCTTCAACTCGAAGAAATGTACAACACCTTCACCGTGGAATTGAGCAGCACCGACCCGCTGTTGGCCCTGCTGCGCTCCAAGGGCGAGGTCACGGTCGCCTCGGGCAAATATGGCGAGAACAGCTTTCCGCTTGCCGGCTCATCCGCCGCCATCGGCAAGGTGCTGGCCCAGTGCGGCAAAGCCAAGGCTTCTTCCGACAATGACAACTGATGAACCCCTTACATTTCAATTTGAATCGCGCGAGACGTTGGTTGCGAAGATAGAGCGTGATCCCGCTAACCTCGATCCCTGGACAGGGCTTGTCGAACTGGAGGCCGAGGAAAGCAGCCTGGACACCGCGGTGTCGGTTCTCTTGCGGGCAATTGATGCTGTATCCGACAGGGAACAGCTTTGGCGATTTGTCGACAATTTTGTCTGGTTTTGCGGAGTTGCCGAAGGGCCGACTATGGCTTTGAGCGAAGCGAGCGTCCATGCCTTCTACGAGCGGTGGAAAATCGATACGCACCGTAGCGCGCAGACGAGCCTTTTCTTCGCTCAGCAGTTCAAGAAGCTCAATCTCCCTGACTTATGTGCCGAGAACGTTACGCGCGCAGAGGGCGAGGTGCACACCGGGCGGGACTATATCCTGCTTGCCTTGTTCCTGCGCGACAAAATGGAAACGCCGCAGCTGGCTTTGGCCGCCTTGCAACGGGGAATAGCCGCGCACCCGCGCAACGCGATCATCTGGGATTGCGTTGCCGACACGCATCGCATTGGTAACTCGGCGCGCGAGATAGCGGAATCCAGCTATCAGTCATTCAAGCAATGCCGCCTCGATGCAACCACAGAAGATGCCTGCGTCGCCTGGGCATCGTTTGGGCTAATGCTCGATGAAATCGGCAACTATTTGTCGGCTGAAAAGGCCTATCGCCGGGCAATAGAAATCGATCCACGCTACCGCTGGGCGACAGGGAAATTGTCGGGACTGCTCCGTCGCCGGTTCGCCCGCTACCATGAAGCTGAGAAACTTGCGCTGCGGTGCGTTGAAATCGATCCGGAGCACGCATGGTCGTGGTTCAATCTCGGCTTTGTTTATCATCATCATCTGGCCCGTTTCGCCGACGCCAAAACGGCGTATCAGCGCGCGATCAAACTCAAGCCGGACTATGTTAAGGTGTGGGAGAATCTGGCCGCTCTGATGGCGTTCGAAACAGACGCGCCCATAGAGGCTCAAAAGGCGTTCGACAAGGTGTTCGGACTCTCGGGTGTTTCAGCTTGGACCTATAATCAATACGGTATTTTTCTTCGCGAATTGACAGACCGGTACGACGAGTCAGAAAAGGCCTTGTTGCACGCAATTGAAATGGAGCCAGCAGACTGGTGCCATCGGTTGGCGTTGGCGGTTCTGTATGAGAAGCGCTTGCTGAGGTTCGAGGAGGCTCGCAAATTTCTGCTCGAAGCAAAGGAGCGTGGCGCTCCGATCGACAATATCGACTATCGCCTGGCCTTGATTGCACAACGCCGTCGCCCTCTGAAGGTAGTCAAGTAAAGGAACGGCCATGAAACGTTCGGCGTGCTCGATTTTTGCAATCCTATTTGCCACATGGGCGCACGCCCATGTTCCGCCAACAGGCCCGGCTTATGCGAAGGATTTGTTCGCCAAGTTCGATGAACTTTTGCAGCAGCGCCGGATTGAAGGCAAATTGCCAAATCTTGAAGATCCAACGGACTGGGATCTACTGCACAAGATTTGGGACGGCGAGGCTTTGATAGGTTCGCCGCCATACGATGAGGGCGACCTGGAAGCACTGTCTTTCGTAATGGACAGAAGTGGGTCGCTACTCGCGCTCTATAGCCAAAATAGCCCATTGCCTCTGCAGGATGAAGCTACGCAGTCATTAGCGCTTTTGATTCGGGCTGCTGCCGCTTCCCAGCTAGCTTTCAATGATTTCCTAGCGCACCAACCTAACGCTGCCGAAATGTTGCGCGCCAACGGAGCCAAAGCTCGAGGAGGCATAGAGAAAATGTTTCGTGGCGCCTCAATTTTTCTGGCTGACCCGGCTCTGAAGGAGGGGAACAAGATAGTTCTTGTTGAAACGCTGAGAACAGATGGTCCCTATCTCGCGCAGAGCATCTCTCCAGACCATCGCCAGGCTCTGATCGATTTGTTTGTCCCGTCGGTTGGCCAGCTTCCCATGCCTGCCCAAGAATCGCTCAAGATATTTATGCAGAAAATCAATGCCGCCGGCTGCGATCTGTTGTGTGCTGACGGAATGTAATACCGACAGAGATTGATATCGGTCGAACCGGTGTGAGCGGTCAGTTAGGAATATCCGCCAGGAGTCGAAAGCGACCCTTGTCCGCCCGCGCCGCTTGCTGCGTCACGTGGGCTTCGACTGGCAGTTGGCTGACTGTCGAGTCGCCGCCAGCAGTTCAGGCCTGAAGCAGCGCCAGCTCTTCGGCGCTCAGATGGCGTGCCTTGCCTTTGGCAAGGTCGCCGAGCCGCAGCGAGCCGATCGCGATCCGCACCAGGCGCAGCACCTCGATATCGTGGGCGCCGAGCAGCCGGCGGATATGGCGGTTGCGGCCCTCGTCGAGCACGATTTCCAGCCAGGCGGTGCTGGTGCCGCCGCGCAGCAGCTCGATGGACCGGGCCGTCAGCAATTCGCCGTCGACCGTCGCGCCGGCGCGCAACCGCGCCAGCATGGCCTCGTCGGGCAGCGCGCCGATCTGCACGTGATAGGTCTTGGCGACATGCGAGGCGGGATCGAGCAGGCGCTGCGCGAAGCGGGTATCGTTGGTCATCAACAGCAGGCCTTCGCTGGCCTTGTCGAGGCGGCCGACCGGCGAGACGAAAGGCAGGTCGAGGCCTGCCAGGCAATCATAGACGGTGCCGCGGTCCTGCGGGTCGTCGCGAGTGGTGACCAGCCCGCGCGGCTTGTTGAGCATCAGATAGACCTTGCGCTCGGCGGCGACGCGGCGGCCGTCGACCTCGATGCGATCGCGGCCTGGATCGACACGCATCGAGCCGTTGCGCACGATCTTGCCGGCGACCCGCACGCGCCCCTCGGCAACCAGAAGCTCGGCCTGCTTGCGCGAGCACAGGCCAAGCTTCGACAGTGCACGACAGAGGCTGACGCCGGGAGGCTGGGCCCCGGGGGCAGGGCGTTGCCGGGCAATGTTCGGTCGCGGCGACATGATGTTGCCTGTGGATTCTTGTATACGAGCATCCCACTATAGCCGGCCGCCGGCTATGTCCACGGAAGGGAACTGCATATCGTTTGCGTCGTGCGCAGCGGCTGCGAGGACTTGCATGAAAACAGCCATTCGCCTTTGCCTGCTGCTCGCCTTCCTGCCGACATCGCCGGCGCATGCCGGCTGGCAGGCGGTCGAGAAGGTCGAGACCTATGCCATCTCAGGGCAATCCGGGCCGGAGCTCTACGCCTCGATCGGCGGGCGCGGGCCGCTGCTCGGCGAACGCCGCGTCATCGCGCATACCAATTTCAAGCTGACCTGGGTGAGGGACTACCAGCCGCAAGGCGACGCCTGCGTGCTGGTGTCGGCGCGGCCGAAGCTGATCATCACCTACACCTTGCCGAAGCCGGCCGCGCAGCTGCCGGGCGCAATCCAGAAGAACTGGGAGGTTTTCGCAGCCGGCCTCGCAGCTCACGAGAAGGTGCATGGCGCCAGCATCGTCGACATGGTGCACAAGATCGAGGCGGCCACGATCGGCCTGACCGTCCCCGACGACCGCGGCTGCAGCAAGATCAGGACGGAAGTGACGAGACGGCTCGCCGGAATTTCGCAGGCACAGCGGCAGGCGAGCCGCGATTTCGACCGGGTCGAATTCGGCCCGGGCGGCAAGCTGCGGCAGCTTGTGTTCACGCTGATGACCGGGGGATGATGCTGCGGGGCGGCGCAGGGCACCATATCTGTCGGCCAAGCTCATGCCTGCTCGGTCGGATAGAGCGTCAGGATGTTGACGTTGACCCGTGGCGGCTGCGTCACCGCATACTGGATGGCGGCGGCGATGTCCTCGCTTTCCAGCTGCTCCATGTCGCCAAGCCTTAGCTCGACCGCCTGGCGCACATCGGCGCGCATATTCTGGGTGAACTCGGTCTTGACGGCGCCAGGCTCGATGCAGGTCACGCGGATGCCGTCCTTGCCGATCTCGCGGCGAAGCGATTCCGCCATCGCGCTTACCGCGTGCTTGGTGCCGGAATAGACCACCGAAGGGTGGATATAACGGCCGGTGCCGGAAGAAACGACGACGATGTGGCCGGCGCCTTGCCGTTGCATCGACGGCAGCGCCGCATGGATCGGATAAAGCAGGCCCAGAATGTTGACGTCGACCATCCGGCGGTATTCTTCCGGCGTCGTATTGCGGAACGGCGCGGCGACGCCGACGCCGGCAACCGCAAGCAGAATGTCGAGCCGGCCGTACTCCTGCAGGACCCGTTCGACCATCGCCGTGGCTTGCGCTTCGTCGGTGACGTCGACGGCAATCGGCAGCGCGGTGCTGCCGGTCTCACGGATCCGCCTCGCCAGATCGTCCAGGCGCTCAGTGCGCCGCGCGGCAATCGCCAGCGTGGCGCCCTCGGCCGCCAGCGCCAAGGCGGTGGCCTCGCCGATGCCGGAGGAGGCGCCCGTCACCAAGGCGATCTTGCCGCTCAGTTTTCCTGTCTGCATCGTTTTCTCCTGACGCTTTGAACACGCCCTGAAGCTAGGGCGCAGACATTCTGGGAACAATGCTGGGAGTTCTTGGGCATGATACTCCGCAGCGCCGCATCCCGCGGAGTACCTCAAGGCATGCGGGACAGCGCCCTCCAGCAAGCCCATGTCTGCGCAATTTTCCTTGAGCGAACGAGCGGGGCTTGACGCGACTGGAGGTGTTGCGTCTTGATATGGGGCTGCGGGGCTTCGCATGAAAACAGCTGATCGACTATGTCTGCGGGTGGCTTGTTTGCATGCGACGCGCTTGCATGCAGCACCGCGATCCTCTGGCGACCGACCGGGCTGAGCGCAAGATGAAGGTCCTCGTCGTCTATTGCCATCCCTGCACCGACAGCTTCAACGGCGCCGTGCGCGATACGGTGCTGGAGACGCTTGCCGAAAGGGGGCATCAGGTCCACCTGCTCGATCTCCATGCGACCGGCTTCGATCCAGTCATGCGCACGCAGGAATGGCGCGGTTACCACGACAAGGCGGCGAACCTGCAACCGGTGCACGAACATGCGCAGGAGCTGATCTGGGCCGAGGCGGTCGTCTTCATTTACCCGACCTGGTGGTATGGCGTGCCGGCGATGCTGAAAGGCTGGCTGGAGCGTGTGCTGGTGCCGGGCTTCGCTTTCGAGATGCCGACCGCACGACGCGGTCCGCGGCCCAAATTGCGGCACATACGCCGGGTGGTGGCGATGACCACATGCGGTGCCACGCCGCTGATGTCGTGGATCATGGGACAGCCCGGCCGGCGAACCCTGCTGCGCGGCTTCCGCTCCGTCTGCCATCCGCTGTGCCGGACCAAATTCCTGGCGCTCTACCGGATGGACAGCGTCTCGGCCGCCGGACGCCAGGCGCATCTGCAGCGGGTCAGGAAAGCGGTTGCCGGTCTTGGCCGCGCTGATGCCATTGCCGCCACGGTGCCTGGCTGATTTGGTCGAGCGAGCCGCCGAGGGCTGCTGGCATCGCTTCGATGTGTCGGATACGATCAGTTGTACAAGTCGGCGCCGCTCCTCATCGCCCTGCCGGGCACTTCTCCCCGTATAGTGACGGGGAGAAGGGGCTGGCCGCAGCGTTGGCGTCGTTTCTGCACCGCCGATGTTTGGCGAAATCACCGATGACGAGGCCCCTCTCCCCGTCACTATACGGGGAGAGGATGCCGGCAGGCAGGTGAGGGGCAACGCAAACGCTTAGAGGGCGAATTCAAAACTGAGAGATTGCCTTGGGTCGCTGGCAGAGGCGCGTTGACTCTCTTCGCCATTTCTGGAATCCTGGAATTATGGACAAGACACTCGCCCTTTCGGCGCTTGCCGCGCTCGGCCAGGAAACCCGGCTGGACGTTTTTCGCCTTTTGGTGCGGGCTGGAGCCGACGGCGTGCCGGCGGGCGAGATCGCTTCGCGGCTCGCCGCGTTCCCGAATACGATGTCGGCCCATCTCAAGATCCTGTCGCATGCCGGCCTGGTGCGGACCGAACGGGAGGGCCGCAGCGTGCGCTATTTCGCCGATATGGCCGGCTTTCGCGATCTGCTGGCCTACCTGATGGAGGACTGCTGCAATGGCGCGCCGGAACTTTGCCAGCCTGTGATCCAGGCTGTGACCTGCAACTGCTAGAAGGGAGGTGCGCGATGAGCGAGCCATACAATGTTCTTTTTCTCTGCACCGGCAATTCGGCAAGGTCGATTCTCGCCGAGGCGATCCTGAACCGCGTCGGCGCAGGCAAGTTCAAGGCCTATTCGGCTGGATCGCATCCGAAGGGAGAGGTTCATCCTTACGCCCTTCAGCTTTTGAAAAGCCTCAACTACGACACGTCGTTCGCCCGTTCGAAAGACTGGCAAGAGTTTGCGGAGCGGGGTGCCCCAGAGATGAATTTCGTCTTCACGGTCTGCGACAATGCCGCCAACGAATCATGTCCGGTCTGGCCCGGGCAACCGATGACGGCGCATTGGGGCGTACCTGATCCTGCAGCCGTCGAAGGCACCGAGGCGGAAAAGCATCTCGCCTTCGCCGAAGCCTACCGCATGCTCAACAACCGAATTTCGATCTTTGTCAGCCTGCCGATCAATGCGGTCGACAGACTTGCGCTGCAGAAGCGCCTCGACGAGATCGGCCGCAATCTGCCGAAGGCCGGCTGAGGTGGTTCAGCTTTCCCGGCGCCTTGTTGCCGAGGCCCTCGGCACGGCTCTGCTGGTCGCCACCGTGGTCGGTTCCGGCATCATGGCTGACAGGCTGAGCAACGATGTCGCCGTCTCGCTGCTCGGCAACACCTTGCCGACCGGGGCGATCCTGGTCGTGCTCATCGCCATATTCGGGCCGATCTCCGGAGCGCACTTCAACCCGGCGGTGACGCTGGTGTTCGCGCTTCGGCGTGAAATCGAAACGAACGCAGCGCTGGCCTACGTCGCCGCCCAGATTGCCGGTGGCATCGCTGGAACGTTCCTGGCGCATGCAATGTTCGAATTGCCGATCCTGGAAGTGTCGGCGACGGTGCGGACCGGAGGCGGCCAATGGATTGCGGAGCTGGTCGCCGCCTTCGGGCTGGTCTTCACCATCCTTGCCGGCCTGCGTTCCCGCCCGGATTCTATCCCTTGGCTGGTTGGGCTCTATATCACCGCCGCCTATTGGTTCACCGCGTCGACATCCTTTGCCAATCCGGCCGTCGCCATCGCCCGAGCGTTCTCCAACACTTTTGCCGGCATCCGCCCCGCCGATCTGCCGGGCTTCATCGCCGCCGAACTTTTGGGCGCGTTGCTCGCCATGGGATTGGCAGGGTGGCTGCTCGCCCAACCGAAACCAGTCGGACAGATGAAAGCTGCGCAATGACCGTCACCATCTACCACAACCCCGATTGCGGCACCTCGCGCAACACGCTGGCCATCGTCAGGCAGTCCGGCGAGGAGCCGAAGGTGATCGAATATCTGAAAACCCCGCCGTCGCGCGAAAAGCTCGTCGAGCTGATCGCCGCAATGGGCATGACGCCGCGCCAATTGCTGCGCCAGAAGGGCACGCCCTATGCCGAACTTGGCCTGGGCGACCCGAAGTGGAGCGACGACGAGATCCTCGATTTTATGCTGGCGCATCCGATCCTGATCAACCGGCCGATCGTGGTGACGCCGCTCGGCACCATGCTCGCCCGACCCTCCGAAGCGGTGCTCGATATCCTGCCCAATCCGGATATCGGCCCCCTTCACCAAGGAGGACGGCGAGGTCGTCGTCGACGCCAGCGGCAAGCGCGTCGCCTAGAGTATTTCGACATTTCTCGAAATTTGCTTTGACGCCACGACGTATCACGCCTTTCTATTTCGATGAAACTCGAAATAAGAAAGCTTTGAAGCCATGAAACCAGTCGATCACGCAGGGTCCCTGCCAAACATAGATATGGAGCAACTCCCGGCAATCGATGCATCTGCGCTGTTCGATGTGGCCGCCTCGGCCCACAAGCCTCGGATCTTGATGCTCTACGGCTCCTTGCGGGAGCGTTCCTATTCCCGCATGGCCACTGAGGAAGCGGCACGTATCTTGACCTGGCTTGGCGCTGAAGTCCGTATCTTCAACCCTGCCGGTCTGCCGCTGCCGGATTCGGCGCCCGCCGATCACCCCAAGGTGAGAGAGCTGCGTGAGCTCTCGCTCTGGTCCGAAGGTCAGGTCTGGTGTTCGCCCGAACGTCACGGTTCAATGACCGGTATCATGAAATCGCAGATCGACTGGCTGCCATTGTCGTTGGGCTCGGTGCGTCCCACCCAGGGCCGGACGCTTGCCGTCATGCAGGTTTCCGGCGGCTCACAAAGCTTCAATGCCATCAACCAACTGCGTATCCTGGGCCGCTGGATGCGCATGTTTACGATCCCCAACCAATCGTCGGTGGCAAAGGCATTCAACGAATTCGATGCGGCCGGGCGCATGAAGCCCTCGCCCTACTACAACCGCATCGTCGACGTGATGGAGGAGCTGATGAAATTCACGCTTCTTCTGCGCGACCGGTCGGCCTATCTCACCAACCGATATTCCGAACGCGTCGAAAGCGCGGAAGAGCTTGCCAGACGGGTAAATCAGCGGTCGATTTGAGGCGGGCGGTTGGCGCAAACGAGACGGCGATTGTCCGGTTATTCGAGAATGTTCGAAATAAGCGTTGACGTCGTGGGCTCTCGGAGCTAAGGTGTTTCCATGATACTCGAAAAAGCAGCCTCGCAACTGGAAGCCCTCGGCAGCCCGACGCGGTTGCAGCTCTATCGGACGCTTGTGCGGGCGGGCGATGAAGGGCTGCCGGTCGGGCGCATCCAGGACAGGCTCGGCATCGCGGCCTCGACGCTGTCGCATCACCTCAAGCGGCTGGTCGACACCGGCCTGGTGACACAGGAGCGGCAGGCGACGACGCTGATCTGCCGGGCCAACTATCCCGCCATGAACGGGCTCATCGGATACCTCGCGGACGAATGCTGCGCCGACGCCACCTGTGCGCCGGCTTCGGTGGAAGCGACGGCCAAGACGGCGGCGTAATTTTTTGGCATTGTAATTCGAAACTACCGGAAGGACGGAAGATATGGAGATGATCGAAAGGCTTCCCGTCGCGGTGATCGGCGCCGGGCCGGTCGGCCTGGCGGCAGCGGTCCACCTCATCGCGCAAGGTATTCCTGTCAAAGTCTACGAAGCCGGCAATAGGGTTGCATCCAACCTCAGGGATTGGGGCCATGTCCGGGTGTTCACGCCTTGGCGCTATTGCGTCGATCAGGCGTCTAGAAGCCTGCTCGAGGCGCGTGGCTGGCGGATGCCGGAGCCTGAGGCATTCCCGACCGCGAACGACCTCGTCGCGGATTACCTCGAGCCGCTTGCAAAGCTTCCGCAATTGTCGCCGTCGATCGAAACCGGTGCCCGGGTCGTCGGCATCTCGCGCTGGGGCGCCGACAAGGTGCTGAGCAAGGAACGCGAAAACCGGCCGTTCATGCTGGTGATCGAAACCGCCAGTGGCACGCGGCGCGACAGCGCCCGCGCCGTCATCGATGCTTCGGGAACCTGGCAGATGCCGAACCCGCTCGGCGCCGGCGGAATTCATGCCGTAGGCGAAGCGCAATTTGCCGATCGCATCGCCTACGGCATCCCCGACATCCTCGGCCGCGACCGCCGCCTTTATGCCGGCAAGACGACGCTGGTCGCCGGCTCCGGCCATTCGGCCGCCAATGCCTTGCTGGATCTCGCCAGGCTGGCGGATATGGAGCCCGGCACGGCCTTCATCTGGACAACGCGCGGCACCGACCTGGTGCGCATCTATGGCGGCGGCGATGCCGACCAATTGCCGGCACGCGGCGAACTCGGCGCCGAAGTGCGCGAACTCGCCGAGAGCCGCGGCGTCAGACTGGTGACGGGCTTTGCAGCCGTTTCGATCCGCGATGCCGACGGCCGGCTGGTCGTCGAAGGCCAGACCAAGGACGGCTTGCAGCGGATTGGCCCGGTCGACCGCATCATCGCCGCGACCGGACAGCGCCCCGATCTGTCGCTGACGCGCGAGCTTCGGCTCGAACTCGATCCGTGGCTGGAAAGCGTCAAGGCGCTGGGACCGCTGATCGATCCCAACGAACATTCCTGCGGCGACGTGCCGCCGCACGGTCACCGCGAGCTCAGCCATCCCGAGCATGGGTTCTACACAGTCGGCATCAAGAGCTATGGCCGCGCGCCGACCTTCCTGCTGCTGACCGGGTATGAGCAGGTGCGCTCCGTCGCCGCGGCGATTGCCGGCGACATGGTTGCGGCCGACAATGTCCAGCTCGTGCTGCCCGAGACCGGCGTCTGCACCGTGCCGAGGATCGGCATTGTCGACAAGGGTTGCTGCGGCGGTCCGGCGCCGGCGGCTTCGGGCGCCTGCTGTGTCGCCGACGCCGAGGCGAAGGCGGTCGGCAAAAGCGGCTGCGGCTGCAGCGTCGCGGCATGAGCCTTCTGGCGCCTTCGCCCACCATCTTGCGCAGCCGCGGCGCGATCATCACCGCGCTTGGCCTGACGCAGATCATGGCGTGGGGGTCTTCCTACTATCTTCCCGCGGTCATCGCGCCGGCGGTCTCCTCCGATACCGGCTGGCCGCTGGCATGGGTTGTCGGCGGCCTGTCCCTCGGCTTGCTCACGGCAGGATTGATCTCGCCGCGCGTCGGGTCGTCGATCGAGCGGCATGGCGGCCGCAACGTTCTGGTGTTCAGCGCCGCATGCATCGGGCTCGGCCAGATCGGGCTGGCTCTCGCCCCTAATCTTGCGGCCTATATCGCAGCCTGGCTGGTCATCGGACTGGGCATGGGGGCTGGGCTCTACGATGCCGCTTTCGCGACGCTTGGGCGCCACTACGGCCACGGCGCGCGCTCCGCCATTACCACGCTGACGCTGTTCGGCGGTTTTGCCAGTACGATCTGCTGGCCGATTTCGGCCTGGCTTCTTGGGGAGGTCGGCTGGCGCGGCACCTGCCTGGCCTACGCTGTCTTTCAGCTGGTGATTGCGCTTCCGCTCTATCTCGTGATCCTGCCCCGCGAGGCGCCGCAACCGGCAGTCGGGCCAGGATTGCCGGTCGGGCCAGGATTGAAAGAGGTGACGCCGGCCGGCGAAGGCAATCCCGATCCGTCGATCATCATCGTTCTGGCCGCCACCCTTACGCTTGCGGCGGTGATCTCCTCGACGGTGTCGGTGCATCTGCTCACCATCCTGCAAGGCAGCGGCATGGCGCTGGCCGCGGCCGTCGGGCTCGGCGCGCTGGTCGGCCCGTCCCAGGTGGCGGCGCGCGCGATCGAGATGACCATCGCGCGCTACCACCATCCGATCCTGACCAAGTTCGCCTCGGTTACGTTTGTGGCGATCGGCGTTTCGGCGCTCTGGGCCGGCATGCCAATCATCCCGCTGGCGCTCGGCTTCTATGGCGCGGGCATCGGCCTGGAATCCATCGCGCGGGGGACGTTGCCGCTCGCGCTGTTCGGCTCGAACGGCTACGCGAAGCTGATGGGCCGCCTCGCCATGCCGAGCCTGATCGCCCAGGCGGCGGCACCCTCGGCCGGCGCATTGCTGCTGGAGCGCTTCGGCCCGCATGGGACGTTGGCCGCGCTTTCTGGTCTGGCGCTGGCCAACGTCATCCTCGCATGCGGCCTGGGCTGGCGGATGCTCCGCTGGCGGCAATCGCAGGTTCAAACCCGATAGGATTTCGACCCGCGTTCAGCGCCGTCAACTGGAGAGCGGGAGATCTTCCACGGGATCGACAAGGAAGGATGCGGCAATCAGATCGTCCGCATCGAGGCGCAGTGAGCCTTTGGCGCCGCCCATAATGGCGGCAACCTTTTGAAACGTCTTGATTTCGTGCTCGGTAATCTGGGCAGTTTGCATTCTGGATTTGAGGTCAGCGACGCGCAGCCCCAAACTGTGGGACATTCCGATTTTACGGTTCGACATGGTAAGATGCTCCTCCCCGGCCCATGTTTGTTTTGCCACCCGCCCTTATTCGCATATCCTCCGCCTGCCTAAATATGAGGCAGCGCGAATACAGCGCCCGAACGCCCGATGCAAGGGAAGGTTCCGGCGCGCAGCGGTCACGAAATAATAATACGAAGGAAGCACGGCCGATGGTCCGGCCGGAGGTAGGACTTAGGTAGGACGCCCCCCGGACAGAGGGCTCCGGTGGCTTATCGGCTGGCGAGGACCATGCGGTTGCCTTCGCTGTCGCGAAACTCCGCCACCGTGCGCCCCGGCTGCCACGGCGCCTCATGCGGATCGGTGATGATTTCGACGCCGCCCGCCTTCAACGCCGCGCTCATTGCCCCGACATTTTCGTCGACCAGCACCAATACGGGCTCCGCGCCGGGGGCGTCGTCGGCGCGCCTGATGAAATGCAGGTTCGTCACGGCATGCGGAAATGCCAGCTCGATCCAGCGCCAGCCGCCATCGCCCATCTTCTGGTCGGCCAGGACCTGACAGGCGAGATGCCTGGTGTAGAACGCCTTGGCGCGGTCCTGGTCGAATACCGGAAGCTCGGCAAACTGGATATGCATGATCGTCGCTCCTGCTTGATGGCTGCCGCGCAGCCGCCCACGCGGGAAAGACGATACGGGCAACCGAAAAGATTCTTCCACAAGGAGAATCTTTTCAGCGCAGCCGGTCGTCCTTCGTTCATACCAACCAGTCAGGAGACGACAATGGACTACGCGCTCATTCGATACGGTGTGAACCAAGCCGACCTGGAAGATAACCGCGCGCTGGTCGAAAAAGTGTTCGAAGCGCTGGGCGAGGCGGCACCGCCGACGGTGCGCTATCTCGTGCTCGAGCTGGACGACGGCTCGTTCGTCCACATCGTCGGCCAGAACGGCGATTCGTCGGCGCTGACCGGGCTTGCCGCCTTCAAGGCATTTGCGGAAAACCACGCCGAACGCCGTTCGACCCCGGCAATGCGATCGCCTGTCAAAGTCATCGGCAATTACCGTATGCTGGCGGATCAGGAAGCCGGGTAGCGCCTGCCATGCCGCTCGCGCAGAAACGGGATGCTACGCCGAAAATGAACAGGGCGACGTTGGAGGCGATGCTCGTCGGGTTGCGGCCAAGGCTGCATCGCTACTGCGCGCGCATGGCCGGCTCGGTGATCGACGGCGAGGACATCGTCCAGGAGATGCTGATCAACGCGCTGCAGGCGATCGACGGCGGTGCGATGGTCGAACGGCCGGAGCAATGGCTGTTTCGCATCGCCCACAATGCCGCGCAGGATCATCTGCGGCGGCGCAATCGGGAAAGGTCGCGCATGACCGAGGCCGACATGAGCGTCATCGAGGATCCCTCCGGCAGCGCCGACAGCCGGCTCGCCGCCCAGACCGGCCTGCGCTCCTTCATGCAGCTTTCGGTGCCGCAGCGCAGCGCCGTGATCCTGGTCGACGTGCTCGGCCTCAGCCTGCATGAGACCTGCGAGGTGACCGGCGCGACGCTCGCCGCCACCAAGGCCGCGCTGCATCGCGGGCGGGCGCAGCTCAAGCTGCTGGCGCTGCAGCCCGAGCAGGCGCTCGCGCCGAGGCTCGACGCCGATGACGAGCGCCGGCTGCGGCGCTATGTCGACCTGTTCAACGCGCGCGACTTCGACGCGGTCAGGGCACTGATCGCAGAGGACGTCCGGCTCGATGTCGTCAACCGCGTCCGCCTGCGCGGCAAGGCCCAGGCGTCGACCTATTTCGGCAATTACGATCGTATCAGCGACTGGACATTGTCGCTCGGCTTCGTCGACGGCAGGCCGGCGATCCTCATCCGCGACCCGCAAGCGGCCGACGGCGCCGTGCGCGGCTTCGTGCTGGTTGAATGGGCGGGCGAGGAGGTCATCCAGATCCGCGACTTCCGCTATGCGCCCTGGTGCCTGGTCGACGCGGAGATCAGGGCCGTGGAGAGGTGAGCAGAAGGCTGGAAATGGTGCGGAAATGGCGCGCGAAGGCGACATGGCCAAGGTTGCGCCACCGGACAAGTCTGCCATCGCCTCGATCACTAAGCTGAAGGGCTCCGCCCCCGATTTCCGGGACCGGTATCGTCGCGAAGAGGATCTACGGCCTACACCCGTCATGCTCGATATAGAGCGGTGCCAGCTTTCGGATCAGGCAGCCTCCTCCTGGGTGACCCAAACGCAAATTGTCACACGGCAGCAAGTTCTTAGACTGGTTCCGGTTCTCTGGAACCGGTAACCCGCTCTAACTATCTGTTTTGCCGCATTTATGCGGACGCCAAATGATTCCATTTGGCTGCAAAATGCGCTAGCCGATACGCACGCGGCGCGTCACCTGGCCATTGCTTTCCCAGTATGTGTGTTTCTTGGCAATCAAGGGATCGTCCATCGCCGGTTGAATTTGTCCCGTGGTGCTGACCGCGCGCGAGGTCACCGTGTGTTCTCCAGGAGAGGGATTTGCCCAATCCAGGGACCAAATTTTCCAGGCGTGTTCTGCCTCCTCACTGTGGTCAATGGTCGCTGGTGCCCAAGGCCCCTGATCGATTTGCACTTCGACCCGTTCGATCGGCGCCCCCCAGCCTGCTCCAATGATGGAGTAATCTGAATCTTTCCGGGTAACCTTCGCGGGCGCGGACTTTATCAGCGCTCGCCCGACCGAAGTCTCGGCCCATACGGTCTCGCCGTTGTGGTCCTCCTCCCGGATGGTGACATAGTCACGGGCCATCAGAAGGCTCATGAACCGCGTATCGCGAACCTCGATGCGCTTTAGCCACTTGACGTTGGCGATCCCGTACCAGCCTGGAGCAATGAGCCGTACCGGGAAGCCGTTGGCCGCCGGCAAGGCGGCTCCATTCATTTCATAGCAGAGGAGATTGTCGGGGTTCATCGCGTCGGCGAGCGACATGCTACGAGCGAAGTTCTGCTGCATCTTGACGTCGCGTATCGGGACCTCGCCTGTGTCGGTACCGAAAAAGACGACCTCGATGCCCTTCTCCAGAACACCGGCTTCCTCGAGGATCGGGGCGAGCGGCGTCCCTGCCCAACGGGCATTGCCGATGCCGCCGGTGAAAAAGGGAAACCCGTGATTGCCCGAGCACTCCACTGTGAAAACGACCTCCTGCCGCGGTCGCGCCCTGATGTCGGCGAGCGTTAACTCCAAGGGCTTCTTGACCAGGCCTCCGATCTCCATCGACCATGTCTTCTCGTCGATCGTTGGTCGGTTGAAATGCGAGATGCTGAAGAACTTGTCGTTTGGCGTTATCCAGCTGTCCAAATCCTCCCAGACAAGCTGCTTCTGGATACCCACCGGATCGGGATTTTCGGCCGGCTGATCCAGCCACCGAATAACTTCCTCGCTCGGCCGTGTTGGAAAAGCGTAAGCCCGACGCGAGGTATAGAGAGCAGCAATTGCGGCAAGAGCCGCGCTTCCTTGAACAAGAAGTTCTCTGCGCTGAAAATCAGGCATGTTGTTTACCTCCCAGTTGATCCGGAACGGGCTGCAACGTGCCTTAGGCCGTAGCCTGATCACGGATAGGCGACACAATGTGAGGTCTGCCCATCCGGAAGTATCCGGATAGGTCAGACAATCACCGACGCAAGTCAGGCATGTGAAGCGTTGGACGAAACTCTGGCTCGCGTTTCGCATGCCAAGAGTGCGCCTTTGAGAAGGAAGTGTCCACAACTTGGACGGGACATGATGATGATTGCGGCATTCCATGCCGATTTCCGGTCCTGCCAAATCCTTGCTGCTCGGATCGCTGCCGAACGCCCCTTCTGGGTCATTTCCGGACCTTGGCGGGTTGCGCTCGGAAACGCTTGTTTCGACCCACGTCTGCCGTTCCGATATCGCCCCGCCATCTCCGGGGGGTATGTTCACCCAAATTCGACAAGAAACCGCATTGGCCTGCCGCCTCTTGTCGCGATCACTCTTGGCGCCACAGGATGGCGGCACGGCCGGCGCAGGTGTATGATGATGGTCTAATACTTCGCATCAGGGAGGACAGCATGACGTCTTGGGAAATCAAGGGACGGGAACTCGTCAATTGCACCTGCGAATATGGCTGCAACTGTCAATTCAATGCGCTGCCCGACAAAGGCCATTGCCATGCGGTGGCGGGCATCGAGATTGACGAAGGTCATCATGGCGAAACCGCTCTCGACGGCCTGCAGATCGCCGCGATCTTCAAATGGCCTGGCGCGATCCACGAAGGCAATGGCGAAGCCATCGCTTTCGTCGACGAGAATGCAACCGACCGGCAGCGTGACGCGCTGCTGCGCATCATGACCGGCCAGGACACCGACCCGTTCGCGACGATGTTCGCCGTCTACGCCTCAACCGTGACAAAAATGAATGAGCCGGTTTTCACCAAGATCGATCTCGACCTCGATATCGACGGCCGCAGGGGCCGCATCTTCGTCAAGGACTACATCGAAACGGTCGGCGAACCGATTCGCAACAAGGTGACGGGCGCGGACTCGCGCGCTCAGATCGTGTTGCCGAACGGCTTCGAATATGCGGTCGCCGAGATCGGCAGCGCTTCAAGCACAACCAGCGGGCCGGTTCAGGTGAATATGAAGGACAGTTACGGCCAGTTCGCCCGGCTGCATCTCAACAATCACGGGGTGGTGCGAGCCTGACGCGCCGCATGGACGGTGGGTCGCCACTGGAACGGCTGCTCAGACGCGACCGCGTCATCACGATTGCGGGCGTGGCGGCGCTGTGCCTGCTGGGCTGGCTTTATATCGTCGCCGGTGCAGGGCTCGGCATGAATGCGTGGGAGATGACGAGGGCCGCGCTATTCCCCCACCAGCAAACCGCCGACATGACCTCCGATATGTCTGGCATGGACATGCCCGGCATGGACATGAGCGCAATAGCCACGGCGACGGAACCGCGGGTCTGGGGGGCGGCGAACTGGGCGCTGATGATCGCCATGTGGTGGGTCATGATGATCGCCATGATGTCTCCGAGCGCGGCGCCGACTGTCCTGCTCTATGCGCGCGTGCATCGCCATGCGCTCGCACAGGGCCAGATCCAGGACAAGCTCGCGCCCACCGGCGTATTCATGGCAGGCTATCTCTTGGTCTGGCTGGGGTTCTCCGTCGCGGCAGCTGCGTTGCATTGGCTGCTCGAACGCGAGGCATTCGTTACCGCGGCGACGATGAGTTCGCAGAGCCGCTGGCTTTCAGGCATCGTCCTGATCGCCGCGGGCCTGTATCAGCTCTCGCCGCTCAAGAACGCCTGCCTGTCGCATTGCAGGAAGCCGACGGCGTTCCTTTCCCGCCACTGGCGTCCCCACACACTTGGCGCGCTGCGTTTGGGCGCGCTGCACGGGGCGTTCTGTGTCGGATGCTGCTGGATGCTGATGGCGTTATTGTTCGTGGGTGGCATCATGAACCTGGTGTGGGTTGCCGGGCTCGCCATTCTGGTGCTGGTTGAAAAGGCGTTTCCTGCCGGCCAGTGGGTCGGCCGGGCAGCCGGCATCGCCCTGATCGCCTGGGGCAGCGCAACGCTTTTGGTCTGACGACCAGGGCCGCCTCGAATGTCGCATTTGCAGGAAACGATCGCTCCTGGCGCCAAGTGCACCGCCCCAGCCAGGCCGGCTCACAACGCGTCGGGGCGGACCGGCGGTGACGTCAAGCTTACGCAGGCATTCAGGCGTCGAGGAACTTTGAATCCTGGCGTCCGTTTATCCGAATGTCGAGTATGAAGGGCTCCGCCATGAATGTCGGCGACGAAAGGACTGTATCCGTTTGGGCGAGAACCGAAGTAGCGTCTGATGCGGTTCCGCTCGAGCGGAGTGAACAGGTCGATGTCGTGGTCGTCGGATCTGGCATTGTCGGACTGTCGGTCGCCTACGAACTGGCCATCGCCGGGCAAAAGGTGGCGGTGCTCGATCGCGGCCGGATCGGAAGCGGCATGACGGCCCGCACCACCGCGCACCTGTCATCGATCTGCGATGACTATTTTTCGGAACTGATCAAATTGCGCGGCGAGGAACTGGCGCGGATTTACTATCAAAGCCAGTCGGCCGCTATTGACCGTATCCAATCGATCCTGGAGGCGGAGGGTATGGCGTGTGATTTCCGCCGCCTCGACGGTTTTCTGTTTCCGGCGTCGGGCAGGAAGGAATCCGTCATCGAGCGCGAACTGGACGCCGCTCTGAAGATCGGGGTCGACGTCGAGAAAACCGCAGGCGTGCCGTTTGCAGGCTTTTCGGATGCACCGATCCTTCGCTACGCCAATCAGGCGACATTCCACCCGCTCAAATATCTCCGCGGGCTGGCTGCCGGCATCCGCGCGCACGGCGGCGCGCTTTATGCGGAGACCATCGTCGATAAGGTCGAGGAGACCGACGGCGGCGTGCGCGTAAGCACGGTCTCGGGCTTTGCCGTGTCTGCCAGGTCGGCCGTTGTCGCCACCAACTCGCCGATCAACGATCGGGTCGCGCTCCATACCAAGCAGGCGCCGTATCGGACCTACGCCATGTCGTTCGAGATCGCGCGCGACGTTTTGCCGGATGCACTCTATTGGGACACGCTGGACCCCTATCACTACGTCCGTCTGCAGCCTGGCGAAGGCAAGACCGACTTTCTGATCGTCGGTGGTGAAGACCATAAGACAGGGCAGGCCGACGACGCCGACCACCGCTTCACGGCCCTGGCGGCCTGGATCAAAAAATTGGTGCCCGATGTCGGCGCGGAAGCCAATCGATGGTCCGGGCAGGTGATGGAGACGGTCGACTATGCCGGGTTCATCGGCCGCAATCCCGGTGATCGGCGAGTCTTCGTTGCTACCGGCGATTCCGGCCAGGGCATCACCCATGGGGTCGTGGCAGGCCTGTTGATTTCGGACCTGATTCTGAAGGGGGAAAGCCCCTGGCGGGAACTTTACGAACCCTCTCGCAAGACGGTACGGGCGATCGCCGATTATCTAGCGGAGAATGCGACAGCGATCAGGAGTTTTGCCGAGTATGTCGCGCCTGGTGAAATCGATTCCGCCGACAAGCTGCGGCCGGGGCAGGGCGCCATCGTCCGCGAAGGTCTTACCAAAGTCGCGGCCTTTCGCGACGAGGACGGCACGCTCTACAAACGCTCGGCCGCATGTACCCATGTCGGCTGCCATGTCCATTGGAACTCGCTGGAACGCTGCTGGGACTGCCCCTGCCACGGCTCGCATTTTGCCTTCGATGGCACGGCTTTGAACGGGCCGGCCGTATCGCCCCTGGCTCCTGCCGGATAATCTTTTTTCGCCCCGGCCGCGCAGCTCACAATTCCTTTTCGGCGAGCTCGCGAAACGCGTCGGGAACGGACCGCGACAGTCCGAGCGCGACCGAGGCGTAGCCGACCGCCTCCCAGCCGAAGCGGTCGCGGATCTTGTCGACGGCGCGATCTGCGGTCCAGCGCGCCGCGCCCTTCCTGGTGCCGGGGCGGCGGCGGTCGTCGGCGAGCCCGAGCGGCAGTTCCAGTTGCAGGCCGGCATGCTGCTCCAGATGCGAGACAGCGATCGCCAGCAGCGAGATTGTCTTTTCGTGCGGATGGTCGATGAGCACCTTGCGCACCAGCGCCTCGGCGATCTCGGCCAGCATGGCGGTTGCCGATATCGGCTGGTCGAGCGTGATCGAGCGCGTCACCGAGCGCAGGTCGGCAAAGCGGACGCGAACCGTCACCGTGCGGCCGGGGCGGGATTTCGCCCGCAATCTTGTGGCGACCCTATCGGCCAGATGCAGCAGCGCAGGCACGAAGACCTGCTCCTCGGCCGGTTTTCGGCCGAGCGCCGATTGCGCGCCGGCCGAGCGCGCCCGGCGCTGCGTCTCCAGCTTGCGCGGATCGCGGTTCCACGCCAGCGCGTTGAGTTTTTCTCCCGCCGCCGGCCCGAGCAGGCGCTCCAGCGCGCCATCGTTGGTCTTCGCCAGCTCGCCGATGGTGTTGACGCCGATGCCGGCCAGCCGCTCCCTGGTGACCGGGCCGACACCCCACATCAGCTCGACCGGCAGGTGGTGCAGGAACTCCAGCTCGTGGCGCGGATCGACCACCACCAGCCCGTCGGGTTTTGCGACCTGTGAGGCGATCTTGGCCAGATGCTTGGTGCGGGCTACGCCGACCGAGATCGGCAGGCCGAGCTCTGCCCGCACGCGGTGGCGGATCTTGCCGGCGATCTCGGCCGGCGAGCCGAACAGGTGGGTGCAGCCGGCGACGTCGGCAAAGGCCTCGTCGATGGAAATTCGCTCGACCACCGGCGTGAAATCGCCCAGCACCTTGATTGCCGCATCGCCCAGCCGCTGATAGTCCTTGAAATGGCCGCCGACGAAAATGAGTTGCGGGCAGAGTTCCCGCGCCCGCCGTCCCGGCATGCCGCCGCGCACGCCGAACGCCTTGGCTTCATAGGATGCGGCGAGCACTACCCCGCCGCCGACGGCAATCGGCTTGCCGCGCAAGGCCGGGTCGAGCAGTTGTTCGACCGAGGCATAGAAGGCATCCAGATCCGCGTGGAGGATGTTGGCTTCCATCCGGCCCGTTCGCCCGCGGCGGTTCGAACGCCGCCTTGTCTAGAGTTTTGATGAGAACATAAAGAGAACATTGTGGGCGGATTGTCAAGCGGCGCGGAGGGCAGGTGAAGGGCAATTGTTTCAGTTTGGCGCCCTCTGTCTGCCTGCGTTCCAGCGTTGGTGGTTGGCGAAAGTCGAAGCAACATCCAATCTCCCCCCTTGCGGGGGAGATGTCCGGCAGGACAGAGGGGGGTGGGACGGATCGCCAACTTCGACTTCAGTTGTTGCCAACTCGAATCAGCCTGAGGGTTTGGCTCCGATTGGTTGACAGGTCGGAGGGACAGCACCCCCCTCTGCCCTGCCGGGCATCTCCCCGCAAGGGGGGAGATCGGCAGCTTCGCCGACGGCGCCTGCTGCAGCGACCTACAGCGCCATCTTGTAGCCGAGATGGCTGGCGGTGAAACCGAGGCGCTCGTAGAAGGTGTGCGCTTCCCGTCGACTGTTGTCCGTGGTGAGCTGAATGAGGCTGCAGCCGCGCGAACGGCACGCTTCAATCGCCCATTCGATCATCAGCTTGCCGACGCCGCGAGAGCGCCATTGCCGGGCGACGCGAACGCCTTCGATCTGGCCGCGCCAGGCGCCTTTCCTCGAAATGCCTGGAAGGAAGCTGAGTTGCAGCGTTCCGACCAATTGCCCGGCCTCGACGGCCACGGCCAGCAACTGGTTGGGATCGGCATCGATCGCGCTGAAGGCATCGAGATAGGATGGCGCGAGCGGCGTGGACGGGTCTTCCCGGTCTGCGCCGAGCGCATCGTCGGCAAGCATTGCAACGATCGCCGGCAGGTCGGGCGCCTGGGCACGACGGAATTCGATCTCGCTCATCGCGCGGAGACATACGGCGCAGTGTTGGCGATCGCAATATTCGTTTTGACTGCAAGGGGGCGCGCGTCTTCAGGCGGCCTCCAACGCCCAGAGGCGATAGCCGTAGCGGCGGAAGAAGCGGGCGAAGAGGTGCTGCTGCCTGGCGCGGGCGAGGTCGGCGCTGCGCCTTTCCTGTCGCCAGTGCGGCATGTTGCGGAACATCGACAGGAAGCGGGCGGCGTCCTCGATCGCCTCCTCGGCCGACTGCGCCGGGCGGATCGTCGCCAGGAACAAAGCGCGGCTCGGCTTCATCCGGTCGATCGCCGCCTTGCGCTGGCGATGGCCCTGGCGCGCCGTGCGGATGCCGTCCTGGCGGATGGCCGCGAAGGCGGCAAGCATGGCCGGGCTGTCGCCGGCATAACCGCAGGCCTGGGCGAACTGGGCGAGGTCCATCGTCACTCCCTTGCATTCGGTGGACGGAGCGGCCGCGGCTGCGCCGATTCCAGCTTGCATGGCATAGAAGCATAACTCAAATAAATGAACAAGTGAAACTTTCACGTTGGTGTAAGCGGAACCGACTCGACTCCGCCTCGAAAACCGATAATGTGAACAAAGCAGGAACAACGATGGGGATGGCCATGGCATTAGCGGGCAAGGAAGCGACGATCGCCGATGTCGTCTCGATTGCCGTCGAGTGCATCGATTGCGGCCGCAACAGGTGGTGGAAGCCGGCCGAGCTCAAGCGGCATGGGGTGAGGCCGGAGACACCGCTATCAGCACTTTCCGGGCGCCTGATCTGCAAGGCCTGCCGGGCCGACGGCCTGCCGGGCGCCGCCGTTTCGATCCAGGCTGCCTTCATCGACGACCGGCAGCGGGCCCGCGCCGAGGCGCGCCTGCTCAACGGTCGAGAGCTGGAGCAATCGAGGCGGGCTTGAGGGGGAGGGCGTGCTGCTCTTCCCTTCTCCCCTTGTGGGAGAAGGTGGCCGAGCGAAGATCGGTCGGATGAGGGGTGTTGGACGGATCGCTACCTTGATGGCGTAAGTGCTTAAAATCGCGTCTACATTTCCTCCGCCGCGTTCCTTCCAGCACCCTCATCCGGCTCGGCGCTGTGCGCCGATCCACCTTCTCCCACAAGGGGAGAAGGCAACAAGCGCCCGTCAATACCCCAGCAGTTCCTTGAGCGGGATGACGCGGAAGACGTTCTTGATGGCGTAGCGGTTGAAGGTCAGCGTCTTGGGCGGATTGTATTGCTCGACGATCAGCTCGGCGGCGGTGCGCTTGACCAGCTTCTTGATGAAGGCCTTGCCGTTTTGCTCGTTCTCCTCGGGCAGCGTCTCGATCACCACATGGTCGCCGGGCACGGCCTCGCGGCCGCCGCAATAGATCATCTCGCCGGGCTCGTAGCGCGGCACCATCGAATCGCTCAGCACGTGCAGCGCAAACACGTTGCGCAGATGCCGGATCCCCGGCGGCCGCTGGACATAGCCGGCCGGCTGGCCGTTGAAGGTGAAGTCGCCATCGTCGCCGCCGACGGCGGTGCCGAGAAGCTGGATGTCCATCGGCCCGGCGGGCAGGGGGCCGGGATCGGTGACGATCTCGGCATCGGCAACCGGCCCGGCATCTTCGAGGAAGACGACCTCGCCCTTGCCGAGCGCCACCGGGTCGACGCGCAGGAACGCGGCGGTCTTCAAAAGGTTCTCGGTCTTGGGCAGGTTGCGCCCGGTTTCCCAATTGCCGACGGCAGCGACGTCGGTGTCGTTGTGCTCGGCAATGTGGCGCATCACCAGGCCGCGCTGCTTGCGCGCCCGGCGGATCGCCGCCCCGACCTTGATCGACAGTGCAGTTTTCACCATGGCTCCATCTGAGGCACAAGATTCGGTTTCGTCTATGCAAGAATCACTTGCATCACGGATTGAGTTATGCTCTTATACGGCCATGCACAAGTCGCTCCGCCAGCTTTCGGTCCTCGAATCCGCCCTTCAGCGCCAAGGAGGCGGCCGCGGCAGTCATGTGCCAACCTTTTCGCCTTCCTCCTGGCTGTCCTCCTCCCCGGCCGGGACGATGCCCGAGGCTCGCGCCTCGGATCCGGCAGCGCAAGCGGCCGGAACGGCCGGAGCCGTTCCCCTCACGGCTCCGGCCACGAATTGCCTGCCGGCCGGCAATGCGGATGCCGCAGTTTCCTGCATCCGCACCGAAGACGGCACGGTCATCGCCTTCGACAAGCGGGCGGGCAAGGCAGTCTCCGGCGCAACAAGGCAGGCGGCCGGGATGAAGCTCGATAGCAGGCCACGCGAGGGCTGACCGGCTTTCGAGCCTGAGGCCGGCGAAGCCGGCGCCACACAACCACCTTTGCAGGGAATAAAACGTCATGGCCGCCCGCTATTCCCCCTCCGAATTGGAACAAATCGAGAACTGGCTGATGAGTGGGCTGTCGGCCGCGAAGATCGCCGCCCGGCTGAGTGCGCAGCGCGGCCGCCCGGCCTCGCGCGCGGCGATCATCGGCATCGTCCACCGCACCGCCCGTCTGCACGCCATCGGCCTTGCCAGATCCAAGGGCTGGTGTAGCGGACGGTCGGGCGGCCGGCATGGAAAATCGGCGCCAGAGCCGTCGAACCCCGCCGGCCAGGCAGGGGCAGTACCGGCCGAGCACCACTGCCGCCCGGCAAGGCTGTCGGCCAGGCTGGCGCCGCCGGCCTGGCAGCCGGGTCCGGTTCGGATCACGGGGTCCGATGGCGAGCCGCTCGAAATGCCGGCGCCGCGCCCGATCGCCGCCGGCGGCCGCCAGCCGCACTTCGTCGCCATGCGCTTCATCGATTGCCTGTTCGACCGCTGCCGCGCGCCGCTCGACACGACGCCGCAGGAGGATGCGGGAAACGACGCCCCCGGCAGCCGCCCCGGTTTGGACATGCTGTGCTGCGGGCTGCGCACAAGGCCTTCGAAAAGCTACTGCGCCTATCACGCGGCGCGCTTCCTGCGCACGCTGCCGGCCAAAGCTATTTGAGCCCCGCTGGATACGGAAATTCGCCAGAGCCCGACGACAGACCAGGAGGACAGAGCCGATGAGCAACAAAACCGCCCAAAAGACCAAAGCCAGGCTACCGCGATTGCCGAAGGGCGAGGCCGAGCAGGTGCGCATCCGCAAGGAGATCGGCCATGATTTCGCGCTGCAGGACGACCGGTTCGGCCGCAAGCGGCTGGCCAAGGGAACGCAGGAGGCGGCGCGCCTCTATGAGGTTTCCAATGACGGCCACACCGCGACCGGCGGCATCGTGCGGGTGCGCAATGTCGACCCGCTGACCGGCCTCACCTCGTTGTCGCGCCAGCAACGCGAGGCAGGCATGCGCTACCGCCAGGATTTCCGCAACTCGTCGGAGGCAAGCGCCCAGCCGATGGCCTGGGCCGAGCGCGTCGACGGCGGCCGCACTGGCAGCGGTGTCGCCGATCACATCCTGTCCGCCGGCCGCGACCATGCCGAGGCCACGAGGGCGCTTGCCCATTGGGAGATCGCCGGCATCGTGCAAAAGGTCTGCTGTGCCGACGCAACGGTGAAGAGCCTGGCCGAACAGGCCGGCGAGCCGCGCGACGTGGTGGTGAAACTACTCAAGATCGGGCTCGACATTTTGGCCGTGCACTACGGCATGATGCTGATGCGCAAGCCGCGGTGAGGAGCTCCACCGATCCGGCCGGCACTGCCGGCCGGATCGATCCGTCAACGACGGCAGACACGGATTCTTTCGATAACCCGGTGGTGATGACGCCAGTGCTTGACGACTTCCGTGTGGCAGCGCCGGTGATACCGGTAGCGTGGCCTGTAGTCCTCGTCATAGACGTCATAGCGGTAACGGGGGACGTACTCATCGTCGTAATCGGAATACCGATGATGGCGATAATAATAGTCGTCGTCATAGCCGTTGCCGATGCCGATCGTGACACTACCGCCGGCATTGGCCGGGCCGATCACGGAAGCCGCCGAGGCGATGGCGATCACCGAGGCAAGCAGGAGCTTCTTCATAGCTACCTCCTTCTTTAACGTCCCTCTAATAGAAAAACCCCCGAGGGGCAGGCTCGTTCCACAAATTTGCAAGATGCCACGAACCGAGAGCCCCAAATTAGCGCCGGCGGGGGCGAAAACGCGTCTGGCTGTGCGCCAGGGTGGGGCCGCCGACGCAAGCCCCGAGCGGGTTGTGGTCCGCGCCCTATGTATCCCGTCAAACAGCGACAAATTGGCCAGCGCCAGTCCCGTCACCTTGCCGATCTACAGAACATGGCCCAGTTCCAGCAAAACGAAAGCCGTCGCGCCCAGCACAGCGAGGGCGTAGGCCGCATAAAGAACAAGCAGCATCACCTCAAAGTCCCGGACGAAACTTGCGGCAATCCTGGTCTCCTGAGGTTCCGCTTTCTCGATGCCGTCGGTTTCCAGCTGCTCCGTTGCCACGACGAGGCAGACGATCCTGTCGTTTTCGGCCGCCTGTAATATTCGTTCGGTCAAATCGACGGCAATCACTGGATCATCGGCCAACTGATCTCGCGATAGCCAGCTTTCAGTGACAGTCTGGATTTCACGCTTTTTCACGCATGCATAATTGCGCCAACTAAATTAGGTTCCACTAAAATACATGGAATGCATCGACCCAATCGCGATGTGATGAGGCGTGGCCCTCCTGGGCGGCGAAACTCCCGCCTGAGGCCCGCATTTGCCGACCGTCGAGGCGAATCTCGATCCGCATCCTCCGATCAAAGGGCGCCGGCTTCTTCATAGGCTGCTACGGTGCGCCATTGCTGGTAGGTCGCAATGCCAAAGCAGCCAAACTCTCATATCGCGAACGCAGCGCCGACGTCTTCAGTGCCGACCGGTTATGACGAAGATCGCATGCTTACTTACATCAGGCTGCTCGACGCGTCGGCTGAAGGGACCGATTGGCGTGAGGTCGCCCGCATCGTTCTGCACATTGATCCGGAGCAGGAGCCGGACAGGGCTTTCCGGGCGTGGGCGACACATCTGGCGCGTGCACGATGGATAACCAGGAAGCGGAACGAGTTGCGCCAATTGCATGATGAGTGGTGGGGATGAGCACCATCTAAGCGGAACCGCCATCCCGGTCTGGCCGTTGAGGGAGGAGGCCAACATGGAAAAGCGACCAATGACTTCTTGGCGAGCCAATACTTTCGAGCTGTGCTGCCTTCTTGCAGTTCCGCTGTCGCTTATCCTTACGGTTTTCCTGGCGGGTCTCATCCTTAGCTAACCCCGCATGGTTGCCGTGTCGGTCAACGTGGCACCAAAGCCCGCCTGAAGGATTTCGGAGGGAAAGGCTGCCGGCGCCGTTACTTCACAGCCGCTGCCATCACATCCGAAAACAGCGCCCGCTCCACCGCCGGCTCCAGCGTCTCGGCAAAAGGCGTTGCCAGATGGTGGCGGTCGCGGAAGGCGAGTTTGCCGTCGATGAAGACGTGGCAGGTGGTCTGGTCGCAGAAGCGGTCGGTCATGTCGATATAGCTGGCGTTGGGTGTCGAGCGCACGATGTCGCGCTCGATCGTGGCGATGTCGTCATTTGCCGCCATGATCCTCGGCGTATCGCATGTCGCGGGCGTCTGTCCCCGCCACAGCGCCCGCGCCACGCATTTGTCGGCGTAGCTTGCATTGTAGGGCACGTCCCTGATGACCGCGACCTTGATGCCGGCCTGGCTGAATGCTTGAAGCGTCCAGGTCAGGCCCGTCCGCCACTGCTCTTGCCAATCGGCGTGCTTTAACTCCTCGGGCGATTCCTTGATCACATTGCCGATCGAGAATTCCGAGATCACCACCAGTTGCGGATTGAGCGCGATGATGTCCTTGACCGACTGCTGGCGCCATTGGTCGCACTCGGTGTAGTCGCGCTTCAGCCGCCAATTCCAGGTCGTCACCCGCGAAGCCCGGCAGGAGGATTTGAGAAAGGTGACGACGCGAAAGTTGTTCTTCTCGGCCGCCTTGATCAGCGGCGTCGACCAATGGTCGGCATGCGAGTCGCCGAACAGCACGACCGAGCGCTGGGCGTCCTTGCGGCCGAACATGCAGGGTTTCGGCTTGACGGTCTCGAAATCGAGCACGCAGCCGCCGTCGCTCGCGCGCACGGTGGAGAGCTGCGCGGCGCTGTCGGCGATGACGTGCTGTTCGGGGCTGAGATTGTGCTCGGCAAAGCGCGCATTGCCATAGGCCGCGACCACGCCGGCGCCGGTCAGCGCGACGGCGGGCACCAGCGCCCGCGCCGCTCCGGCCATCAGCCAGCCGTTGCGGCGGATCGGGTTCTCGATGAAATGATAGGTGAACATCGACAGAAGCAGCGTCAGCGCCGCGCAGGCAAGCCGGTCAAGCGTGGACAGGTTGGGAACCATCATCGCCGCATAGACGATGACCGGCCAATGCCAGAGGTAGAGCGAATAGGAAAGCCGGCCCAGCCATTGCAGGGGCGCCAGCGCCAGCACGGCGCTTGGCAGGTTGCGGCCGCTGCCGCTGAGCAGCAGCAGCACGGTGCCGGCGACAGGCGCCAGCGCATTCACCCCGGGAAAGGGCGAGTCTTCGTCCAGCATCAGATAGGCCCACGCGATCAGCGCCAGCCCGAGGCATGCCTGGAGGGTGGCCAGCAGCGGCCGGTCGCGCCAGATCCTTGCTGGCGCCATGGTGGCGAGGCCGCCGGCGGCGAATTCCCAGGCCCTGAGCGGCGAGAAGTAAAAGGCCCAAGGCTGCGACACTTCGGTCAGCCAGGCGCAGGCGGCGAAGGAGGCTAGGCCTGCGACGCCGATGACGATTATAGCGGTGCGCTTGCCTGGGCGCAGCCATGCGGCGGCAAGAAGCAGCGCCGGCCATGCCAGGTAGAACTGTTCCTCGACCGAGAGCGACCAGAAGTGGATGAAAGGGTTGTTGGTGGCGTCGGCGGCGAAATAGTCAAACGACCAGCGGATCAGCCAGAGGTTGATCATGTAGGCGGAGGCGAACATGGCGCCTTTCGAATAGAGCGCCTGTTCCTCCGGCGACAGGATGAAATAACCCGCGAACAGCGTGGCGAGGATGACGAACAGTGCCGCCGGCAACAGGCGCCGGGCGCGCCGGGCGTAGAAGCGCCAGAGATTCAGCCGCCCGGTTTCGGTGATTTCCGTAACCAGGTGTTTTGTAATCAGGTAGCCGGAGATGACGAAGAAGATGTCGACGCCGGCAAAGCCGCCGGGCAGACCGGAGAGACCAAAATGAAAGGCAATGACACCCGCCACCGCCAGCGCGCGCAGCCCTTCGATGTCAGGCCGAAATGATGCCGACACAGTCACCTCGTGCAAGGAATACCCACCTCGCAGAGGCTCGACCCGATGCGCTGATATTGCAATGCAACAAATCTAACGCAGTGCAACATAGGGGGAGGGCGCGGCTCCTCCAACTCCTGGCGTGGGCGATTCACTCACATGAGCGGTTCAGTCATGAGAGCGATTGATATTGAAGCGAAGCGAAGGGTGCCGAGGCAATCACGCCTTTTTCAAAAACTCGGTCTTCAGCACCAGGCCCTTTACCTGCCTGGTGCTGCATTCGATCTCGCCGGGATTGCCGGTGACGCGAATGTTCTTCACCAGCATGCCGCGCTTGATCGTCTCCGAGGTGCCTTTGACCTTGAGATCCTTGATCAGGGTCACGGAGTCGCCCTCGTGCAGCGCCGTGCCATTGCTGTCTCTTACGATCGTGTCCGTCATGGCAGGTCTTTCGCGGGGCTCCGGTGCGGAGGTGGTTGGGCCAGTCCCCAGCCTATCCCACGGTTGGCGGGGAGGTCAAGCGGCCGGGTCAAGCCGCGTTGCCGGGGTCAGGTGCATCAGCTATTGACCGGCAGCCATCCCGGCACAATTCAAGACGGAGCCGACCATGACAGACAAGACCATCCTCAAATTCGGCGCCGTCGAGAACGCCGAGACCGGCGATCTCGCGGGATGGGTCGTGGTCGAAGGCGAGCCGACCATGAAGACCGCCGTCCAGCACATTACCGAGGACGGCAAGGTCATGTCGGGGACCTGGCAGGCGAGCCCGGGCACCTATCACGCGACCTACAGCGACTATGAGTTCGTGCACATGATAGCCGGCCGTATCGTCATCACGCCCGACGGCGGCGCGCCTGTCGAAGTCGGCCCCGGCGATGCCTTCGTGGTGGAAGCCGATTTCAAGGGGACGTGGAAGATCATCGAGCCGGTGACCAAGCACTTCGTCGTCAGGATCGGCTGACGCCGAATAGTGCGATTGACGTTTGCGCCCGACTGAACCGAAGGTCCCAAAATGAAGATGGCGGGCATCTGCCCGCCACTGCGATTGTGCTGAACCGACCTGCCTAGTTGGCGCCGCCGAGTTGCTTGGTCATCTTGCAGAAATCGTCATGCTCCTTGGCAATGGCCTCGTCGCCGCATTCCTTCATCATCATCGCCTGGTCCTCTTTGGACATGGCCATCCATGCGGTCTTGAATTCGGCTGCCGGCTTCATGGTCTTCATGCCGGCATCGGTGAAGAAGGGCGACATTTTCTGCGGATCGTCGAGCGCCGAAGTGCCAGTGGCACCGGCGGCAAGCGCTGCGCCGGTCATCATTGAAAGCGCCATCGCGCCCATGCAAAGCATCTTGATGTTCATGATCATTCCTCCTGAGCTGCTGCCTTGAGGTTGTCCATTAGCGATCTACGAAGGAACGGCGTTTTGACCCAAAAGTTCCACGTTCTGGCGCAAGCATGGAACAGGATTGCTGGTGCCGCCATTTATGCAAAAAATTCTACCGTGACGGAATTGCCGCGCTGCCGGCAGCAAGCCAAACGACGGCAAATCAAAGCTTCGCTGTAGGAGAGGCTGCGAAGTTGCACGCCGGCTCAATATGCCCGATCATGGCGATGGCGGGGCGGAGGTATCAAGTGGCGGCAAATAGTCGAAACGGCGCGCACCTGTCGGAGACCCGGCGAGCGAGCATTGTTACCGCGGCCAGGGCGCTTCCGCGCACATCGTTGCCCAGCGTAGCGTCGGTCGTGACGGCCGTCGCGGCGCTCTATTTCGGGCGCGAGGTCTTTCTGCCGATCGCAATCGCCCTGCTGCTTACCTTTGCGCTTGTGCCCATGGTGTCGGCACTCAAGCGAGCCGGCATTCCGCGTCTTCCTGCCGTGATCGCCAGCGTGCTCGGCGCATTCACGGTGCTGGCGCTGTTCTCCTTCATAGTCGCCACGCAGGTCAGTGAACTGGCGCAGAACATCCCGCTTTACCAGGCGAATATCCTGGCCAAGGTCCGGTCGCTCAAGGAATCCGGCGTCGGCGGAGGCATCGTTTCCAGATTGAGCCGGGTGATCGAACGCGTCGGCCAGGAACTCGACAGACCGGAACCCGCGCAACCCGCCGCCGATCAGCCTCTGCGGGAGCCGATCCCGGTCGAAATCGTCGCGCGCGAACGACCGCTGGAGGTTCTCCAGAATCTGATCGGCCCGCTGCTGAGTCCGCTGGCATCGGCCGGACTGATCGTCGTGGTGGTCATATTCATGCTGCTTGAGCGGGAGGACCTGCGCGATCGCTTCATACGCCTCGTCGGCTACGGCGATCTGCATCGAACCACCGAGGCGCTGCAGGATGCCGGCAAGCGCGTCGGCCGCTATCTGCTCATGCAATTGGTCGTGAACATCGTCTATGCCGTTCCGATTGCAATCGGACTTTGGCTGCTGGGCATACCCAATCCATTGCTGTGGGGTTTGCTGGCGCTGGCGCTGCGCTTCGTTCCCTATATCGGCCCGGTTATCGCGACGCTGCTGCCTCTGTTCCTGGCGCTAGCCGTGGCGCCCGGCTGGTCGCTCGTGCTATGGACCGCCGGGCTTTTCGTGGTGGTGGAACTGATCACCGGCAACGTGATCGAACCCTGGCTCTATGGCTCGCGCACCGGGCTGTCGCCATTGGCTATTATCGTTGCGGCGATCTTCTGGACCTGGCTCTGGGGGCCATTGGGCCTCGTTCTGTCGACGCCGCTCACGGTCTGCCTCGTCGTGCTCGGCCGACATGTGCCGCAGTTCGAATTCCTCGACGTTCTGTTCGGCAACGAACCCGTGCTCGAACCGCACGCCCGGCTTTACCAGCGGCTGCTGGCCGGCGATCCCGAGGAAGCGACGGACCATGCCGAGGAGATGCTGGAGGAAGAATATCTGGTCGAGTTCTACGACAAGGTCGCGATTCCCGCACTTCTGCTCGGCGAGCAGGACCGTGTGCGTGGTGTGTTGAGCGATGAGCAACGACAGCAGGTCGCGGGCAGCGCGCTGACGATGGTGGCGAACCTCGACGACAGCGCGCAGGAGGAGGCGGAAGCGGGCGACACTGCCGCGGCCGAGGACAACGGCTCACGCGAGGACAAGCAGGTTCAGGGGGAGGTTCAGGGCGGGGACGACACCGAACTACCGGATGGCACGGGCATGTCGGTGCTGTGCGCCGGAGGGCGCGGCGAACTCGACGACGCGGCTGCCGCCATGCTGGCACAGGTGCTCGAAGTCCAGGGCGCCACGGTGTTGAGAGCGAGCTTCGCCGATATGGAACCGGGGAGCATTCGCCGCCTTGAGCTCGACGCTATCGATACCGCCGTCGTCGGATTTTTGAACCGGAATTCCGTCAAGCACGGCCGGTTCCTGGTCCGTCGGCTGAAACGCGCCAAACCAAGGTTGCGGGTGGGTATCGTGTTGTGGTCGGAACCCGACAGTGACAACCAGGAGGCAGCCGCCAAATTGGCCAATGAGATCAACGCTGATTTCGTCGCACACGGAATGGTCGGTGCGGTGCTCGGTGCGTTGTCCAGCAATCCGCCGGTGGCGCTGAAGACCACCGCCAAACGCCGCATGCGCCGCCTGGCGCAGGCGCGCAAGAAAGAGCCGCTCGCCGCGGCAAAATGAGCGCGGCCAACGACCGCGGCAGTGGGGTTATTACCGTTTTCGCGAAAACGGTAATAACGAAACGGATCAGGTTATCTTCGCAAAGTCGCGCTGAACCGTCCGGACGGTGCCGCGGCAAACGGCGCCAACCCTCATACTGTCCAGAAATAGCGCACCGTATGAAAGAACACCGGGGCGGCGAAGACCAGGCTGTCGGCACGGTCCATCATGCCGCCATGGCCTTCGATCAGGTGGCCCCAGTCCTTGACGCCCTGATCGCGCTTGATGGCGGAGGCGACCAGCCCGCCGAAGAATCCCATCAGGCAGGCGACCAGAGCGACGCCGGCCGCCTGCAGCGGCGAAAACGGCGTCAGGAACGACAGCAGCGCGCCGAGCAGGCTCGATGCCGCCAGCCCGCCGACCAGTCCCTCCCAGGTCTTCGACGGCGAGACCGTCGGCGCCAGGAGGTGGCGGCCGAACAGTTTGCCGAAGATATATTGCAGCACGTCGCTGCCTTGCACGGTGACGATCAGGAAGGCGATCAGCAACAGGTTGCGGCCTTCGAAACCGGGTACTTCGAGTGTTAGCAGCGCCGGCACGTGGCTGACGCAGTAGACCGAGATCATGACCGCCCATTGCTGCGCCGAGACGCGCTCGAGAAAGCGTTCGGTGTCGCCGTGCAGTGCGGTGATCGCCGGCATCAGCAGGAAGCAGTAGACCGGGATGAAGATGGTGAAGAGCCCGTACCAGGCGGTCCACACCAGCCAGTACTGGAACGGGATGACGATGCCGAACATGCCGAGCAGCACCCAGTGGTCGCTGCGGCGGCTGTGTGTCAGCGTCACGAATTCGCGCAGAGCGGCGAAGGAAATCAGCGCGAACAGGATGGTCATGCCGGGGCGGCCGAAGAAGAAGGCAACGGTGATCGCCACCACCATCACCCACCAGGCATTGATGCGCTGGGTGAGGTTGACCAGCGTCGGCGACAACGGTTTTGGCGCGCGCCATGACAAGACGCCGGCGACGACGCTGGCGCTGATCAGCACCGCCAGTAGGCCGACAATCAGAATGAGGGTTTCGTGCATCATCGGCAGCATTTTGCCTTGGTCCTCAATCGTCTCGTTGCGGCCGGGGGTTCAGCGCCAGCAGCGTTTCGCGGGCACGGTCGAGAAAGGCGCGGCGTTCCTCACCCGGTTGAATAGCGATCGGCGCGCCGAAGACGACACGGCAAAGCAGCGGCACCGGCACGAATTGCCCCTTGGGCAGCACCCGCGACATGTTCTCAATCCAGCACGGGATGAGTTCGACATCGGGCCGCGCCATCGACAGATTGTAGAGGCCGGAGCGGAACGGCAGCAGCGGTTCGTCGGTCATGTTGCGCGTGCCTTCGGGAAACAGGATCAGCGAATGGCCCTGATCGAGCACTGACAGCATGATCGAGATCGGGTGCTGCGTTTCATCCGTCCACTGCCGGTGGATCAGCACGGAAGACAGCATGTCCTCGGCAATGAAACGGCGCAGCCGCGTCTTGCCCCAATAATCGGCGGCGGCCACCGCATGGGTACTGGCGCGTTCCTTCTCGCTGAGGCAGGCCGACAGCAGGATGAAATCGCCGTGGCTGGCATGGTTGGCGAAGTAGATGCGCTGCCGGTCCGATGGCTGGCTGCCGTTCCAGATCGGCCGCACGCCGGTGACCGCCCAGGCCAGCGCCGACAGGCCGACCGAGGTCACCGTCTGCAGCAAGGTATAGGTGCTGACACGAAGCTTTGACATGTACGGGCTCAAAAGAATGCCGCGACGACCGAGGCCGCCGCGAACAGGCCGAACGTGATACGCTGCTTGGCAAGCAGGCGGCGCGTGCCGGCTATCCGCTGGTCGAGCGAGCGGCCGCCGGCCGCCGTGGGTTTCAGCCGCATGCGCGCCAGCACATCGTCGACCGCGGCACCGCCGCCTGCCTCGCTGGCGTGGCTGGCCATCAGCCGGAACAGCAGCGCGTCGAACAAAAGCAGGGCCGAGAGAATGATTGTGGCTATGGCACCCGCTGCGGCGATCAGCCAGGCTACCGCCGACAGCGACGATGTTTGCGGCACTGCCGCCAGGCCGACGACCGGCGCCGCCAGCAAGGCAGCGGCAACCAGCAGCAGCGGCCATGCCACCTGCACCATCAGCCCGGCGGCGAACGTCTCGGCCCTATCTCGAAAGGCGGTCATGCCGGTGCGTCCACGCCAAGATGCACCGGCCGGCCCGCGGCGGCGAGCTTGCCTCGCGCCTGAGCCGGCGTGTCGGCCCGGCCGCTGGCGACCAGCCATTCGGCGACGACGGCGGCGCTGCGCTGGAAGCCAAGCGCACAGCAGACCAGCACCGTGCCCTGGCCCCGCGCCGTCTCGATCGCCGCCACCGCTTGCGCACGCGCCTCGCGAGACGGCGGCAAAAGGTCGACCATGGGCAGGCTCACCCAGCGGATCGAGGCGCCACGCGGCCTTTCCAATTCGCCGGCAAGATCGACCACCGTGCCGAAGGCGTCGGCCTCGGCGGCGGTCGGAAAACGGCCGAGGCAAACACCGTCGGAGATGACGATCTGCGCTGGAAGCTTTCGCGTCCACGCCCACACATTGACCCTGGCAACAAGGCGGTAGGGCCAAAGCAGGAGACGGCTGGCCAGCGACACGCGGCCATCAGCTGTTTTCTGGAACACTTTGGCGCCGGCGCCGGCATAGGCGAAAGCGACGATGGCCAGCGCCAGTGCCGGCCACAACAGGATGAGCCACAGCGCCGAGACCAACGCGCCGGCAGCGGCACTGGCCAGCGCAAGGCTTGCTCCGAGCGCATAGAACAGCGCCAGCCGCCGCGCTTTCGGGTCAACGCTCAGGCGGAAGCCGTCGAATGGCAGCTCGCCGTCGCGCGGAAACAGCCACAGAGCGAAAAGGCCGAGCAGCGCGCCGGTCGGAATGTCGATGAAATGGTGCTGCCACGTCGTCAGCACCGAGGCGCCGATCAGGAAACACCAGACATGCCAGGCGGCGCCGGCGATGCCGGTCAACCTGTGACGCCAATGGTCCCAGATGATGACCAGTAGTGCGATGTGCAGCGACGGCGCCTGGTTGAAGGGCTTGTCGAAGCCGCCGAGCACGGCGAACATGAAACCGGGCAGGCCGCTTGTCTGCGGACGCACGAAGGTCGCCGTCAGCGGGAACAGGATAAAGCAGGCGACGGCGATGATCTGCGCCGTCAGATAGCGGCCGGCGAGGCGGTCGACGCCGTTCTTCGAATTGTTCAACAGCAGCGACAGGCCGTAGAGTAGATTGATCGACCAGTAGGGCACGATCGTCCAGGCAAGGAACGGGATGCCATGCTCCCAGCCGAAGACGATGCTGCCGACATCGTCGCGCCGCGACGCCAGCCAGTTGGCGAAGCCGTAGGTGGAGTAGAAGAACGGCGCCAGAAATGCCAGCCACAGCGCGGCGCGCAGGACTATCCCGGGATACGGCTCGCGCGGCAAGGCCGGAAGGGCAGGGGCATCGCGAGGCAAGGCAGAGGCAGGCAAGTCCATGCTCAGACGCGCCGGGCGATCGAAACGGTGAAGATGCCCCACTGGTCGATGCGCTGGTCGAGCTTCTCGAATCCGGCGCCCGCCACCAGCTGGTCCATCTCGGCCTGCGTGCGCCGGCGCATCACCCAGGCCTGGCCGCCGCGATGCGAGGTCAGGCTGCGCGCGATCATCTCGAGCTGCGGATGCCAGGGCTGGTTGGTGTAGACGAGCAGGCTTCCGGGCTGCATGGCGCCGGCCAGTCCACCGAGCGAGCGGGCGATCATGGCATTGTCGGAAAACAATTCGTAGAGCCCCGAGACGATGGCGAGATCCGGCGCCGGGTCGAGGCCGGCCAGCATCGTGGCGTCGAAGGCGTCACCTTGATGGAACGAGACGCTCGCCGGCAGCTTGCGCTCGGCGATCAGCTTGCGGCCGAGCGAGATGTTGAGCTCGGAGAAATCCTGCAGCCGCACGCTGGCCGGCGGCTCGGCGCATTTCTGCACAGCATCGAGCACGTAGCGGCCATGGCCGGCGGCGATATCGACGATATGGACCGGCCGGCCGGCGGCCTTCAGCGTCTCAGCGGCACTGCCGATCAGCTCTTGCAGATGCAGCTTGCGCTGGCGGATGCCGCGCCAGCCAATAGCATCGAGAAAGGTGCGGTCGATCATGCGGCCGCCGGGGCCGATGCCCCGCGCATCGTTCTCGTAGACATAGTCGAGCGTCGAGCCGGAATCGAAGCCGGTGGCAATCCCGGTCTTCATGCCGGACGACAGCCATGCGCCCATGCGGATCGAGGCGCGGCTCATTGCCCAGTAGAGACCTTTGGGTGACAGTAGCGGCAGCGGCGAGGCCAGCCGGTCGGCCTCGTCGCGTGTGTAGCCGGCGCGGTCGGCCCCGGTCAGGTCGAGCGGCTTTTCCGGCGCCGCGAACTGCTTTTCGAGGAAAGGCCTGATCAGGTCGAGTGCCTTGTGGCGGTCGCGCTCGCCCAAAGTGTCGTGGAAGAAGCCGGGCAGCACATGCCGCTCCTTGGCCGGGCTCGCCAGATTGACGAAAAACTCGTGCTGCGGTCCATGCCGCACCACCCAGTCGCTGCCGGAGATCAGAAGCTGTGTCGGCACGGTGAGGGCGCGGGCATCGGCGACGATGCGCGCTGCGTGGTCGTAGAGTTCGACCAGGATGTTGGAGGCGATCGGCCGGGTGATCAGTGGGTCGGCGTCGAAGGAGGCGATGCGCTCGGGATCATGCGTCAGGAATTTCGCCTTGACGTAGGAATTGACGAAGAAACGGCCCTTCAGCTTCTGCCACAACGCAATGCCTTGCTTGGCGAAGGGCACGTAGAGCTTGACCGAGAAGGCCGGCGAGGCCAGCACCAGGGCGCGAATGTCAGGCGCATAGTCGTGCACCCAGGCGGCGGCAAGCACGGCGCCGAAGGATTGCGCGATCAACGCTATATCGCGCCGGGCAAAGCCGTCACTGCCGATCTCGCGCACGAAGCAATCGATGTCGCGCACCAGCGCGGCAAACGACGGCGCATAGCCGCGCTCGCCGGCGGAGCGGCCATTGCCACGCGCGTCCCAGGCATAGAAGGCGTGGTCGGGCATCTGGAGCTCGTCGACCAGATGCGCCATGCGGCCGCCATGCTCGTGGCCGCGATGGAACAGCAGGATGGCACCCTTGCGGTGTTCCGACGGCGCCGGCCAATAGCGATAGAAGATCTCGGTGCCGTCATGGCTCTTGAAGCTGCGCTCCTGCGCCACCCGCTCGATGTTGGCTGGAGCCACGGCGGCAACCGTCTGTTGGTGAAGCATGTTGTTCTCCCTGGCGAGACCGGAATTCAGCTGCCGCTCCCGTTAAGGCCGCCGCGTATCCGGTTGATGGCGGTCACCAGCGAGAGTGTAGCCATGGCTGGAAACACGAGCGGCGTGAGCGCCGGGACCCACAGGCCGGACGCGATAAGCACCGCGAGGATGCCAAGCGCCAGCGCCCGATCGCTTTTGCCGAAGGGGCCGGCATAGTTGCGCCCCGCTCCGGCCGCGATGCCGAGCACGCCGGCGAATTCCGCAATCACCGCCGCGATAGCGAATGCAACGACGCCCCAGGCAGGAAAAATGACGGCAAAGGCCAGGATCAAAGCGAGATCGGAGACAACATCGCAGAGCTCGTTGAGATACATGCCGAGCTTCGAGGCCTGGCCATGTTCCCTTGCCAGCATGCCGTCGATCGCGTTCAGCGCCATTCGCGTAAACAGCACGAGCGGCATCAGCAGAAAGACCATGCGGTGGCCGGCAAGGGCTGCCACCACAAGGCCGGTGACGAGCGAGAGGGCAGCGGCCAGCAGCGTGATCTGGTTGGCCGTGACGCCGGCCCTGGCCAGTCCGTCGGCAAGCGGCCGCAACCTGGCCTGGAAGGCCGGTTTCAGCGCATAAAGCGTCGGCATGTGCGAACCCCCCGGCCGCGGTGCAAAGTGATGTTGGCGAGGATGGTCAATTGGCGCGCAAGACGCAAGGGCGGCGCCCACCACTTTCCGGCAAACTTGCCGGACGGCTATGTCCTCTCTTTGATCGTGTCGCCCGGGAACAGTGCGGGCAAGCTTTGTTCGGCCGCCGCCCAGGCGCGACTATGATAACGCCGCAGGACGAGAATGCATGCGGCGAAGACCGTCAGCCCGCAAATCACGCCGGGCGTCATGCCCCCGCCAAACGCGGACTTTACAACGATGCCGGTGAAGACGCCGGCGATGGCGCCATTGATCGTGCCCACCATCCCCGCGGTGGTCATGAAATATTGCAGCGGTGAGGGCCTGAGGCCCTTGTCGACCAGCACCGCCGAGGGATCGTCATGTGTGGAATTGACAAGGTATTTTTGCAGGACGGGCGTCAGCTCGACGAAATAGTGGCGGATTCTGGCCATGCCGCGGGCGTGCACCATGTCCTCGATGGCAACCTGCACGGCGCGCACGAAGGTGACCAGGCCGATGAAGAAAAGGCAAGGCAGCAAAATCAGGCTGAACAGCACGAACGGCCTGCCCATCTCCGTGACCTGCGCGACGAAGGACAAGGCAATGGCTGCGCTCGAGACCGAGGTCAGGAACAGATCGGCTCGCTGGTTCGCTTCCTGAATGGTCGCCGCGCGGGCGTTTTGCAGCACGAAATGCTCGGTCGTCAGGCACTGCAGGGCCTGCTGTGCCTGGTCAGGCGGAACCGGAGCGTCGGGAGAACGGGTCATCGACAGTTGCCCTCTTCCAAGAGCCGGCGCTCCCGGGGTTCGCCGGCCCCATTTCGGCGACCTGTGCTTTCGATCTGGTGGTCGTCCGCCGCAAGTCAAGACCCGGTGGTTTTCTTGTGCCGGAACGTGGCGCCAATCTCGCAAAGAGGCGCCGTCGGCGAAGTTGCCAATCTCCCCCTCTAGTGTCCCTCTAGTGGAGAGATTGGCGGTTTCGCCAGCTGGCTTCAATCGCCAACGTCGACTTCCCCCGGCCGGTTATTGTCTGCCGCAGGTCAAGACCCAGATTCTTGTGTTGCCGGGCCCATTCCCGGCACTCGCAGATGGAGCTGACCATGACACGCGACGAGATCATTTCTGTGCTGGGCCCGGTCGACGATGCCGTCATCGCCGACATTGCGGCGACGGACGGGACGGTCCAGGAATTGCGTGAGGCCCTGGCCTGGATCGCCGCCGACGAGGCGCTGGTGAACGAGGGCCGACCGCTGCCGACGGCAAGAGTAGCGATGCTGATCGAACTGCTGCAAGGGCCGGACGAGGAGGAATAACCGGCTTGCTCTTCAGTGGACGGTGATGATGCCGTTTACGGCCCGCCATTCGGAGGGCTGGATCAGGTGATGATGGGCGACGCGCACCGAATGCAACGGGCCTTCGATCTCGCGCTCCCAGAAATCAAGGAAATGCTTCAGCGTCGGGAAATCAGGGGCGATATCGTATTCCTGCCAGATATAGAGCTGCAGCAGGCTTCGATGATCGGGTAGGCGGTAATGGATCTCCGCCGTGGTGAGGCCAAACCCTTGCATCTGGAGCTGAAAGTCCCTGCTAGTCATGCAATCTTCCTTCCGTTGAAATCTCCGTCCGCGAAAACGCCTCTTGTTCCACATAGGTTCCAGTCGCGTCGGGAGAGCGACGAATGTGCAAGCAATTACAGTACATTGGCACTCTCATTGGTCGAGTGCTAAAATTTTTGCGTGACCCTCTTGAAAGCAGAAAAAAGCGCGACTAGTTCGTATGCACGCGATGCCTGATGAAGGGGTCGCGCACCCCGTGCCGGGCCGATATTGCCGGTCCGGTCAGGAGGATCTTCGAAAATCTGTTTGTCCCGAGAGGAGAACGACATGACGTTCCGTCCATTGCACGACCGTATCCTGGTCCGCCGTATCGAGGTCGACGAGAAGACCGCCGGCGGCATCATCATCCCCGACACTGCCAAGGAGAAGCCGCAGGAGGGCGAGGTCATTGCCGCCGGCCCCGGTGCGCGCGACGACAGCGGCCAATTGCAGCCGCTCGATGTCAAGGTCGGCGACCGCATCCTGTTTGGCAAATGGTCCGGCACCGAGATCAAGCTCAATGGCGAGGATCTGCTCATCATGAAAGAGAGCGACGTGCTGGGCGTTATCGAGGGCGCCGGCGAGATGAAGAGGGCTGCCTGAGGGGGGCCTGAACAAGCATTCCAGTCAACGAAAAGCTGCCTATTCGAAGGAGTGATCCAATGGCTGCCAAAGATGTGAAATTTCATACCGAAGCCCGCGAGAAAATGCTGCGCGGCGTCGATATTCTCGCCAATGCGGTGAAGGTAACGCTCGGTCCAAAGGGCCGCAATGTCGTCTTCGATAAGTCGTTCGGCGCGCCGCGCATCACCAAGGACGGCGTGACTGTCGCCAAAGAAATCGAGCTCGAGGACAAGTTCGAGAACATGGGCGCGCAGATGGTGCGCGAGGTCGCCTCGAAGACCAGCGACACCGCAGGCGATGGCACCACGACCGCGACGATTCTTGCTCAGGCCATCGTCAGGGAAGGGGCCAAGGCGGTCGCTGCCGGCATGAACCCGATGGATTTGAAGCGCGGCATCGACAAGGCGGTCGACGCCGTCGTCGCCGACCTGAAATCCAATGCCCGCAAGGTGACCAGGAACGACGAGATCGCCCAGGTCGCCGCCATCTCTGCCAATGGCGATGCCGAGATCGGCCGCTTCCTCGCAGAGGCGATGGAAAGGGTTGGCAATGAGGGTGTCATCACTGTCGAGGAAGCCAAGACCGCTGAGACTGAGTTGGAAGTGGTCGAAGGCATGCAGTTCGACCGTGGCTACCTCTCGCCCTATTTCATCACCAACCAGGATAAGATGCGCGTCGAACTCGAAGAACCCTATGTGCTGATCCACGAGAAGAAGCTGTCCAACCTGCAGGCCATGCTTCCTGTGCTCGAAGCCGCCGTGCAATCCGGCAAGCCGCTGTTGATCATCGCCGAGGACGTCGAAGGCGAGGCGCTGGCGACGCTGGTCGTCAACAAATTGCGCGGCGGCCTGAAGGTTGCGGCCGTCAAGGCGCCGGGCTTCGGTGACCGCCGTAAGGCCATGCTCGAAGACATCGCCATCCTGACCGGCGGCACGGCGATCTCGGAAGACCTCGGCATCAAGCTCGAGAACGTCACGCTGGAGATGCTCGGCCGCGCCAAGAAGGTGCTGATCGAGAAGGAGAACACCACCATCGTCGACGGTGCCGGCCGCAAGGATGAAATCCAGGCGCGCATCAGCCAAATCAAGGCGCAGATCGAGGAAACCACCTCCGACTACGACCGCGAGAAGCTGCAGGAGCGGTTAGCCAAGCTCGCTGGCGGTGTCGCCGTCATCCGCGTCGGAGGCTCGACCGAGATCGAGGTCAAGGAGCGCAAGGATCGCGTCGACGACGCCATGCATGCCACACGCGCGGCGGTCGAGGAGGGTATCCTGCCCGGCGGCGGCGTGGCGCTGCTGAGGGCGGCGAAGGCGCTCGATAACGTTGTCGTCGACAATCCCGATCAGAAGACCGGTGTCGACATCGTGCGTCGCGCCATCGAAGCGCCGGTGCGCCAGATCGCCGAGAACGCCGGTGCGGAAGGTTCGATCATCGTCGGCAAGCTGCGCGAGACGACCGACTTCGGCTATGGCTGGAACGCCCAGACCAACGAGTTCGGCGACCTGTACGGGCAGGGCGTCATCGATCCGGCCAAGGTCGTTCGCACTGCGCTGCAGGGTGCCGCCTCTGTTGCCGGACTGCTGGTGACGACCGAGGCGATGGTGGCCGAGAAGCCGAAGAAGGAAACGCCCATGCCTCCGATGCCCGGCGGTGGCGGCATGGACTTCTAAGATCAGGCTTTCAAAGCGAGATTTCGAAACGGCAGATGGGCCGTGTCCGCCAACGCGGGCACGGGCTTGCCGGTTCGGGTCGAATGCTGAGCAGGTGTTGCCATGGATATGACGGACAGTTTTGGGAAGATCGCGGCGCCGACCCGCCCGAAGAACGATTTCAACTATGAAACCGATTGCAGGGCGGCGCTGGCGCCTTTGGTCGACGGCCTGCTGGATATGGCCGAGTCGGCCGGCTGGGACCGCCGCAAGGCTGCCTACACGCTGATGTTTTTGTCGGCTCAACGCGTGGGAGCCGGCAAGGAAGGAGCGTAAATGATCGCGGCGCGGATGCGCGATTGCCTGCTCTAGTGGGGAAATTGGCAGCTTCGCCGACAGCGCTCTAAGCCATCGGTAGCAACCGGCGCATAATCAGCGAGGCGTGGCCGCCCACCCCGTGTGCAGCCGGCCGGCGCTCGACCACTTCGAAGCCGTGCTTGCGATAAAAGGCGATTGCCCGGTCGTTGCCCTCGATCACCTCCAGCGCGATGCTGGGAATCCCCGCATGCGCTGCAAGAACCGCGTGCAAAAGATCGGCCGCCAGCCCGGTGCCGTACTCGCTTTTGTCGATATGGAGCCGCTCGAGCATGACATCGCCCTTGTTGCCCATCGCGGCCATCGCGTAGCCGGCGAGCGAGCCGTCCGCCCGCTCGGCTACGAACCACATCTTGCTGTCGTCCCCGAGCTCGGTCACCAGCCGCTCCGGCGCGTGCTTCTCATCCGACAGCCGTGCCGTGGTCTCGGCACCCAGGATTGGCGAATAGGTGTGGCGCCAGGATTGGCCCAGCAGCCGCGATACCGAGGGCACGTCCTGTTCGGTCATGGTTCTTATTTGGGTCATTGGCACCTCGCCTCAGAAACCTGCCCCTTTTGAGCGGAGATGTTCGGCAGGACAGAGAGGTGCTGTCCCGCCGATCCTGCACGGCCGAGTTCAGCGCACATCCGCGCCGGCCGTCATGACTATGTGCTGGCAGACATTGTCGATATCGCGAATGACGTCGTCGTTCCAGAAGCGCAGGATAGTCCAGCCCAGCGCTTCAAGGCTCGCGCTTCTTGCTGCATCCGATGCCGAAGCTTCGGCCTCAGCATGCTGAGAGCCGTCCAACTCGACAATGAGTTTTTTGTCCGGACAGGCAAAATCGACGATAAAGCCGGCGATGGGCATCTGGCGCCGAAATGGCAGTCCCATGAGACGATGCGCCCGGACCTCATTCCAGAGCTTCAGCTCGGCATCCGTCATGGCCTTGCGCATCTTGCGCGCATTGCCGCGACTACGGGGAGGTACGGGATAGTGGTTCACTACTTCTGTTCCTCAGCGCGAAACTTGCCTATCCCTCTCCGCTGCGCTTGAACACCCCCTCTGTCCTGCCGGACATCTCCCCCTCAAGTGGGGAGATTGGCAGCTTCGCCGAAAGCGCGCTTCTTTGGAGAGTGGCGAAAGCTGGAGCGACATCCGATCTCCCCCCTTGAGGGGGAGATGTCCGGCAGGACAGAGGGGGGTGCTGTCCCGCCGACCTGACCTGGATCACCGCCTTACCCGCGATTTCAGCCAGCGGTCGAAGGCGACGGCGAGGATGAGGATCAGGCCGATGACGATGCTTTGCGTGTATGA